>DMPG01000374.1 GCA_003456055.1 Bacteroidota bacterium
TTTCAACTTACCGACATCAATCTCATCAACGGTTCCTTTGAACAATAAATTTTCCATCGCCGCCATTTTCATCAATACGGTTCCTTCTTGAAACGATGTCAACGGGATAACAGGATCGCCAACTTCAACGGCTTTGTTCAATAAAAACCCGCTGATCGGCGCTTTGACGATCGATTCGATTTCAGTCGTTCCGATAAATACTTTTCCACTTTCGATAAGAGCAAGCTTTTCCTTTGCAATTTTTACACGAAGGTCCCGGTCATTATATTGACGTAAAAACTCTTCGTATTCCTTTTCCGAAGTCAATCCTTTTTCTTTTAAGGAAACTTGACGGACTTTTTCCTGCTGTAACGCTTTGAATTGCACTTCTTCCAGTTCAACCTGACGTTTTGCATCCGCAAGTTCTAGCGGAGTAGGATCAGGTTTTACTTCGAGTAGTGATTCTCCTGCACGGACGTATGTACCCGGTTCAACGAAGATTCGTCTGACAACACCGGATATTTTTGATTTAACGGAAATTTCATTCTCCGGTTCAATCGTTCCGACCGCTAATGCTTTGTCAGTAATTGTACCGCGGGAGACTTTGATTTTTTGAAGGGTTTGATCGTCAGATGTACCTTGTCGAAAGGCGAAGAACCAGACTGCAGCAAAGACAATAATCGTAGTAAATGAGATAAATAGAATTTTTTTCTTCATCGTAACTCCTGAATGAAAATGACCATTCATCTTTACGATAAGAAAGACCAATTGTTACAATGATTCTTTAAAGAATTACTTTCCTTTCCAGACCGGTTTTCTTTTTTCAATAAACGCTTTAAGAGCTTCGCGTCTGTCGTCGGTCGGTATCAACGGCTGATAGAATGTTTTTTCATTTTCAAATCCATCCAATAACCATTCATCGTACGAACTGTCAATTGCTTTTTTCGCTTGTCGAAGTGCCAGTGGTGCGTTAGAAGCAACCTGCTGCACTATTTTCTCAAGTTCTTTTTCGAACGTTCCCGGCGGAAAAACAAAATCAACCACACCATCGTCTTTTGCTTCAAGTGCAGAAAAATGTTTCGCCGTCAATACCCATTTCTTTGCAATTGCGGATGACCNNAACACCCATTTCTTTGCAATTGCGGAAGATGTTCGTTGAGCAAGCCGCTGTGTACCTCCAGCAGCAGGGATGATACCTAAACTTGTTTCCGGTAGACCAAGTACCGCAGATTCACTTGCAACCAGAAGATCACCGGAGAGTGCAAATTCTAATCCTCCGCCGAGTGCCGGAGCATTGATACCCATGATTACCGGCTGAGGTATTTCACACCATGACGCAGCAACTGTCTGTATTCCTTTTACAAAATTCATTACTTGCTCGGGCTGTACTCCCACGCGTTCTTTCAAGTCAGCTCCTGCACAAAATGCTTTACCATTTGCTGTTACAACAACAAGCCATACATCCTCGTTGGATTTAAATTGTGCGGCGATATCGACAAGTTCTTCGACGAGTTCTCTATTCAAAGCATTGACGGGAGGGCGGTTTATCGTTACTCGCGCAATGTGCTTTTCAATTTTTACGATTACGTGTTGGTAGGTCATAGAATAAAAAGGAAAAGTTAAAAATGTAAAGTAAAAAGTTCGTTGGTTAACTTTTTACTTTGGACTTTGTACTTTCATTAATAATGCAAACACTGCAAATTGTCCAATATTTTAATTAAATACAATCACATCCCACTCCACAATTTTCGGATTATTCTCCCATTTCGTGGGTTTCAGTATTATGTTCTATGCTAAATAGGAACTTTGCCTTTGGATTGTTGTCGATAGCGCGCTGTAATGCATATTTGGATTCTGAGATGAAGACCAAATTTTCATGTTTATCGTAGAACAATGAATGGGGATGGATCGTTTTGAGCCATTCAATATCCGATTCTTTTTCGTATTGAACCCACGAAGCTTTGTTCAACGCAAGTGGACGAAACAAACACGGCGCCCCGTATTCATTCTCTAATCGATACTGGATCACATCAAATTGTAGATCACCGACAACACCCACCACTTTCCTATTTCCTTGATTCTGAAGGAATACTTGAGCAAGTCCCTCATCGGTCAATTGAAGGATCCCTTTTTCCAATTGTTTGGATTTGAACGGATCGGTCAGCTGCAATTCTTTGAAGATTTCCGGAGAAAATGTCGGGATCCCTTTAAACATCATCTGTTCGCCTTCGGAAAGTGTATCACCGATCTTAAAATTTCCGGAATCGTACAGACCAATCACATCTCCGGGATAGGCGAAATCCACAACATTTTTATCCTGCGCCATGAATGATGTTGGATTTGCAAATTTCAGTTCGCGTTTCAAGCGAACATGATAATAAAATTTGTTTCGTTCAAACGTTCCCGAGACAATCCGAAGGAATGCAATTCTGTCACGATGACGCGGATCCAAATTTGCGTGAAGTTTAAAGACAAATCCCGAAAACTTTTCATTGGTTGGCTCCATAAATCCATGGGTTGTTTCTCTCCCCTGAGGTTTTGGAGCGATCTTTACGAATGTTTCTAAAAGTTCCTTCACTCCAAAGTTGTTTAATGCACTGCCGAAGAACACCGCAGCAGAATTTCCGGCAAGATAATCTTCAATATCGAATTTCGGATAGACACCGCTGATGAGTTCGATATCGTGCTTCAATTGAACTGCCTGTTTGCCAAATTGGTCTTGCAGCCTTGGGTCATCCACTCCACTATAGGTAGCAACATCATCAACAATTCTCTGTTTGTTCGGCGAGAAAAAATTAAATGTATTGTCATAGATATTGAACACTCCGCGGAAATTCCCGCCAATTCCCATCGGCCATGAAAGCGGACGAACTTGAATATTTAATTTCTCTTCGATCTCATCTAATAATTCGATCGGATCTCTGCCTTCTCGATCTAATTTGTTAATGAAGACGATAACCGGTGTGTTTCGCATTCTGCACACGTTCATCAATTTTTCAGTCTGTTCCTCAACACCCTTCACACAATCGATCACAAGAATAACACTGTCAACTGCTGTGAGTGTACGGTAAGTATCTTCCGCAAAATCTTTGTGACCGGGTGTATCGAGAAGATTGATCGTATAGTTATTATAGGAGAACGTCATAACAGAGGTCGAAACAGAAATTCCACGTTGCTTTTCAATTTCCATGAAATCGGAGGTCGCCGTTTTTTTGATCTTATTCGATTTTACCGCTCCGGCAATTTGAATTGCACCGCCATACAACAACAGTTTTTCAGTTAGGGTTGTTTTCCCTGCGTCAGGGTGACTGATAATTGCAAATGTCTTTCGATTTTGAATTTGCTTCAAAATATTCATAATAGTCTTAATAAAATTAAATTCGAGATTATTTAACCTTGCGAAGGTTTTACGAAGAATGCAAACAACCCTGGCAAGGTTATGTCAATATGTTATAGATTGCGGAATGCATTAATGACTTAATGCAATAGAACGGCTGAGGTAGTTATGTGTGGATTTGAACTTGCATATGATAATATACGAACAACAGAACCAAAAAAGAAATTACATTTTCTTCATCTTATTAACCCGTGTTGATAATTGATCTACTATTTTCTCAGCAATCAGTTCAATTTGATCTTCTGATGAGAGATCAAACCACTGTATTCGTTCTTCTTTTCTGAACCAGGTCATCTGGCGTTTTGCAAAACGGCGGGTATTCTGTTTCATCAATTCGATCATTCGTTCTTTGGAGATTTCATTGCGAAGAAATGCATAGGCTTCTTTATAACCAACCGTTTGAAGGGACTGGAATCGATCATCATATCCGTTCTTTTTTAATTGTTTTACTTCTTCTAAAAACCCTTCACCAAACATCCTATCAACACGATTATTGATCCTTTCATACAATACGCTTCGTTCCCAGTTCAATCCAAAAAAATGAGCATCGTACATCAAGGTAACGTTATGTTTTTTATGAAATTGTGAGATCGGAGTTCCGGTTTCGTGGAAGATCTCTAATGCCCGAATAACACGCCGGAATTTTGACGCATCCATCGTTGAAGCCGATTCAGGATCGATAGACTGAAGTTCTTTGAAAAGAGCATCTTTTCCCTCACGCACCAAACGATGTTCTAAAAGTGTACGAACTTCACCTGATATTTCCGGTTGTTCAAAAAATCCATCGATTATTGCTTTTACGTACAGACCGGTTCCACCAACGATAACAGGTAGTTTTTTCTTTTCAAGGATTTCAGAAATTACTTTTCTTCCTTGTTCCTGAAAATCTCCCGCGTTGAATTTTTGATTGGGCTCGAGGTGATCGATAAAATGATGATGTATTTGATCGAGTTCTTGTTCAGTCGGTTTTGCTGTGCCGATGGTGAGATATTTGTAGATCTGACGCGAATCTGCAGAAATAATTTCGACCGGAATTTTTTTTGCAATAGACAGAGCCAATGCCGTTTTTCCGGAGGCCGTGGGACCGACGATTACAAGTATTTTTGGATGTGTTGACACAAGAGTTAAAAATCTGCCGGTAAACCGTACACTTTTACTTCTTTATTTTGCATACCAAAAACCCCAAATCCATTATTGATATTCGTATAATCTGGTTCATCCAAACGAAGTGTTGCGCCCCCTGCAAAATTATTGGCAACACTGTAGTATGTGTAAAGACTATTATCAAATTGAACGAGAGATAAAACTGCAGTTCTAATTTTTACAGTCATTCCTGCATACTCTTTCTTAATCTCCAACGCAGTCGCAAGATATGCGTCCGTATCAAATGAGATCGTTTCATATGAACCGGTGAGGTTCGAAGAAGCATCTCGAAATGATATTTTCGGGAAAAACTTTTTCGTTACTTCACCAAATTCGTTCTTGGCTATCTGAATCGGAACTTCTCTTGTTCGCTGCACACCATCGTTGTTCACCTCATATTCAAACGAGACCATTGGCAGGAATGCTCGCACGTTTGCACCAAGTGCAACTCGTATTGGAATCGTCTTTTCCTGCCCCGGTTTTGTAAGTGTATTAATGTTCCCGGGCAATATATCTCCGAATGATATACTAGTGATGACTGCTGTTGATGTATCAAACCCTTGAGCAACAACGTGGAGTGTATATTGCTGTTTCTCAACTGGTTGAAAATAATAATTGACATAGGTATGAACCGAACGATTCACAGCATTTCCGTTCTTGACGATAATTGTTGTGTCGTGAAAATTATATGTCAATTGACCATCATACACCGACACTGATGCATTCTGAATTTCTTTGTTCGGCGACGGTTGCAGCGGGTCATATTCATCCGGACTGAATGTTCCATAGACTCGAATAATTTGCGTAGCGGTGTTTCCATCAAGAACTGCGTACACTACCAATTGCTGACGATAGGGTCCATTCGGAGAAAAATTTGAAGTACATCCTGAAAATATCATCACGAAAATAAGGATCATTTTTTTCATATTAAAACTCCACCTTCACAAATGCGCTTGGGAGAAATGGAATCATCGTGATCGATTGTAACGTCTTCCGATCATAATAGAGAATATTCTTACTATTATAAATATTTACAAAACTGAGTCCAACGTTTCCATTAATTCTTTCGAACTGATACTTATATGTCAGAGTAATATCCATGCGATGATACGTTGGCAGTCGTGCGGCATTTTTTCCGCCAAGAATAGTATATACTTTTCCTTCATCATTGACGAAGGAATCTCTTCCTAGATCTGGAATGGTCAATCGATCATAAAAACCAATTGTTTGACTGTACGGATATCCGCTCGCAATAACCCACCGGATTCCAAGATCGATCTCATCCGTGAGTCTTGTAAGATTCAACATGTTCAGCGTATGGCGGCGGTCGTACCGCGGAGCGTATTTAAAATCATTGATTGTCACCGATGTCCAGCCTAACGTATACGCAACGTAAAGATCGAGAAATGAATATTTATATCGAAATAAGGTTTCAAATCCGTATGACCGACCTTTTCCATTGATGTAATCCGGTTCACTGATGAATTTCTTTTCTCTATTGTAAACCACCAGTGAAGTATAGTCTTTGTAATATGTCTGAACATCAACAGAAAGCTCTGAATAAATATCACCGCTGATTCCAAGGATATAATGCGTTGCAGCTTCAGGT
>DMPG01000320.1 GCA_003456055.1 Bacteroidota bacterium
TTCGTTCCAGTTCCTTTCGGTTCAAAGGAAAGCAATTCGCGAACGATGCGAAGGATATGTGATTTCCCTTTGTTCGGTGCAATGAACTTCTCAACACCATCAGAGAACATGATCAATCCAACTTTGTCATTGTTCCGGATGGCAGAAAATGCAAGCACTGCACAAATTTCAATCGCGATCTCATTCTTCGTCGCAGTAACGGTCCCGAACTGTCCGGACTTGCTCACATCAACAACAAGCATCACCGTCAATTCACGTTCTTCTTCAAAGATTTTTACGAACGGTTTATTGGCGCGCGCCGTAACATTCCAGTCGATCTTTCGGATATCATCACCGTAGGAATATTCACGCACTTCGGAAAATTCCATTCCTCTTCCTTTGAAGACCGAATGATATTCTCCGGAAAATACCTGATTCACCATTCCGCGCGTTTTGATCTCAACCTGACGTACTTTTTTTAATAGTTCTGCTGTTGTCATTGTTCAATTAACGATGAACAATGAACAATTATCGGAATACAATGTTCATTGATAACTGTTCATTGATAACTGATTACGGTACTTCAACTTTGTTCAAAATTTCCTGCACAATTGTTTCGGAGGTTACTTGTTCCGCTTCTGCTTCGTACGTTACACCGATACGATGCCGCATAACATCGAGTGCAACTGCACGAACATCTTCCGGTATCACATATCCTCTGCGTCTGATGAATGCATACGCTTTTGATGCAAGCGCCATGGAAATTGTTGCGCGAGGGGATGCACCGTAGTTGATCAAATTCGCCAGATTCGGAAGCTGCGCATCTTTTGGATTACGAGTTGCAAAAACGATATCAAGAATGTACCGCTCGATCTTTTCATCCATATATATTTCCTGCATCGAAGCGCGGGCTTTCAAGATCTCTTTTCCAGTAACCACCGCTTTCACCTCCGAATATTTTCCGGTAACATTTTGCCGCATGATGAGCAGCTCATCATCTTTCGATGGATAATCGATCTTTACTTTCAACATAAAACGATCGACCTGTGCTTCGGGTAAGGGATATGTTCCTTCTTGCTCGATCGGGTTCTGTGTTGCAAGAACCAGGAACGGCTCATCGAGTTTAAATGTCTCTTCACCGATCGTCACCTGACGTTCCTGCATCGCTTCAAGAAGCGCACTCTGCACTTTTGCAGGCGAACGGTTAATTTCATCCGCTAGGATAAAGTTTGAAAAGATCGGACCTTTCTTTGTCTGGAATTTCCCATCCTTCTGATTATAGATTAGCGTTCCAACAAGGTCCGCGGGAAGCAGGTCGGGCGTAAATTGAATTCGCTGGAATTTTGCGTCGATTGCCGCCGCCAGCGTTTTGATCGCGAGTGTTTTTGCAAGTCCCGGAACACCTTCCAATAAGATGTGTCCGTTTGCAAGCAAGCCGATCAACAGGCGTTCGACCATATGCTTTTGACCAATAATGACCTTGTTGATCTCCATCGTGAGCAGATCGACGAATGCGCTCTCCTTTTGGATTTTTTCATTGATCGCTTTGATGTCGTAGTTCATTGTTCCTCCGAATTTAAAATCAAGATGTCAGACACCTGGCGTAATGAATTCCACGGTTACGGTGGCTGACATTTTAGTTTTTATTGCAGTTTACGTCTGTTTAGACGTTAGTAAAATAAAAAATGTTCCGATGAAAAAGAAGAAAGAATATTTTTTATTTTCAAAAATCTTTCGTACTATTGTACAGGTTTATAGAATCAAGAAAGGATTGTATAATGAAATATAGTGTAATTGTTGTTGCTGTGCTTGCATTATTGGTTGGATGCACCGAACCAAAAGCTGATGTTGAAAAACTAAACCACGCAAATGCGTTGGTAAACTCAGCCCAGTTTGAAGAAGGGGTACAACAACTGGAAGAGATCCAAAAAAAGAGTCCGAACGATCCGGCGTTGAAACAATCATTGGTTTCCGCTCATATCAAATATGGGCACTTTTTCTTGTATAACGATACGCTTTCGCCAAAAGTGAAATACCCGACGGCATTGAAGCATTATCGTGCTGCATTAAAGATCGATCCGAACAACAAAGATGCACAGGATAACGCAAACCAGATCATTGAAATCTATAAAATGATGGGACGCGAAGTTCCGAACGTGTAATTATAGTGTGGCTACAAAAACAAAAAACCGAGTGATGAACTCGGTTTTTTGTTTTAAAGATAAGATCTCTCAACAAATTCTCGGCAGTTGTTCACCCGAGATCATATCAACAACTCGTTCACCTCCAATTGCTGTTTGAAGCACAACAATTCCGGTATGATCCATTGTTACTTCTCCAATAATAGAAGATTCTCTTCCCCACATATGATTTTGCATTGCCAAGAGAACCTTGTCGGCATCCAATTTCGGAACAATTACGATTAATTTTCCTTCATTAGCAACATAGAGCGGATCGAATCCAAGGATCTCGCAGGCTGAACGGACATTTCCATTCACCGGAATCGTATGCTCAAATAATCGTATTCCTTTATGTGCGGATGAAGCAATCTCATTCATTGTGCTGGCAACACCACCGCGCGTTGGATCGCGAAGGAAATGGATATTAGAAGAAGCTTGATACAGTACTTCGACCAATCCATTCAACGCGCAGGTGTCCGAACGGATCTCCGATTCGAATTCCAATCCTTCTCGAACGGACATCACTGCCATTCCGTGATCGCCAATCGTTCCGCTGATAATGATCTTATCACCTGTATTGATCTTTGAAGGATGAATATTTCTTCCTTCAGGAATCATCCCAATACCGGATGTCGTTATAAATATCTTATCCGCTTTGCCGCGCGGAACAACTTTGGTATCTCCTGTAACGATCAGAACTCCGGCTTTTTTGGCAGCATTGGCCATCGATTTAACGATCGTTTCCAACTCATCAATCCGCAA
>DMPG01000069.1 GCA_003456055.1 Bacteroidota bacterium
TGATCGTTCGACGTATCGTCAACGAACCGACTGCTGCAGCTCTTGCATATGGTCTCGACAAAAAACATAAAAATTCTAAAGTTGCAGTCTTCGATCTTGGCGGCGGTACATTTGATATTTCCGTTCTTGATCTTGGTGATGGCGTGTTCGAAGTGAAATCAACCAATGGAGATACTCATCTCGGCGGTGATAACTTCGATCAGCGGTTGGTCGAATATTTTGCCGAAGAATTCAAAAAGCAGGAAGGTGTCGATCTTTTAAAAGATGCAATGGCACTTCAACGATTACGCGAAGCGGCTGAAAAGGCGAAGATTGAATTATCGTCATCCATTCAAACTGAGATTAATCTTCCGTTCATTACGGCAACACAGGATGGACCAAAGCACTTTACAATGACGTTAGCACGATCAAAGTTTGAACAATTGGTCGATGATCTTCTTAAGCGTTGTTTAACGCCGACCGAGAAAGCGCTTAAAGATTCCGGATACAGTATAAATCAAATTGATGAAATAATTCTTGTCGGCGGTATGACACGTATGCCGGCAGTTCAAGAATTGGTTAAGAAGTTCTTCGGTAAAGAAGGACACAAGGGTGTGAATCCTGATGAAGTTGTTGCCATTGGAGCAGCGATCCAAGGAGGTGTTCTTGCCGGTGATGTTACCGATGTGCTCTTGCTTGACGTAACTCCATTGTCATTAGGAATTGAGACACTCGGCGGCGTGATGACGAAATTGATCGACGCAAACACAACAATCCCGACAAAGAAGAGTGAAACATTCAGTACGGCTGCAGACAGTCAAACATCGGTAGAAATTCATATTGTGCAAGGAGAGCGTCCGCTGGCAGTTGATAACCGGTCGCTTGGAAAATTCCATCTCGATGGAATTCCACCGGCGCCTCGCGGCGTTCCGCAGATTGAAGTATCGCTCGATATTGATGCGAATGGAATGCTTTCCGTTTCCGCAAAAGATAAAGCAACAGGAAAAGAACAGAATATTCGTATCACTTCTTCTTCTGGATTAAGCAAAGAAGAAGTAGAGAAGATGAAGAAAGATGCACAGGCACATGCAGCCGATGATGCAAAGAAAAAAGAAGAGATCGAATTGAAGAATCAGGCGGATTCACTCGTCTTCTCAACTCGAAAACAATTGACCGATCTTGGCGATAAGATGGATGCTGAAACAAAATCGAAGATCGAATCTGCAGCGACTGCTCTTGAAAATGCGATCAAAGCAAATTCCGGCATCAAAGAAAAGATGGATGAATTGAACAAGATCTGGAATGAGGCTTCAACGAAAATGTATGAAGCAGCAAAAACAGCAGGTCCTCAGCCGGGCGCCGAACAAGACGGACAGCAGCAACAACAACAGCAATCTTCCACCGGTGGCAATGGCGACGGCGGAAAGAAAGTTGAAAATGCTGACTTTGAAGTTGTGGACGATAAATAATTGCAATGCAATCCGATTGTGAAACAGCAATCGGATTGCATTGTGTTTGACAAATAGTCGTTTTTTCAGTATGCTATGATAAATTACATAAATGATGGTAAAACTGATCGAAATAAAACCTAAACCAAATTACAGGTTATGGCTGAAATACAGTGATGGCGTTGCAGGAGAAATTGATTTTTCTTCGCATGTTGGTAATGGGGTTTTTGCAATATGGAACGATCCAAAGAGATTTGAAAATGTTCGGATTGGCCCTTCTGGTGAATTATCATGGAGCGATGAAGTTGATGTTGATTCTGAGGCAATGTATTTGCGGATTACCAAAAAAAAACCTGAAGATATTTTTCCTTTATTGAAAAAAGAATCTATTAATGCCTGAAATAAGTCGTTTTTTCGGAGTTGTTATCAGAATGTTTTATGAAGATCATACACCAGCACATTTTCATGTTGAATACAATGAATACCGTGCAAAGGTCAATATTGAAGATCTAACATTGATAGATGGTAAGCTTCCATCAAGAGTATTGGGTTTCGTTATTGAATGGGCTTCGATTCATCAAAATGAATTACGTTCTGAATGGCAACATGCATTAAACAGGGAAAAATTGAATAAGATCGCTCCTTTGGAATAAGTGCTCGATATTTTTAAATACTGACAAAACAAAGGCGAGGGTCAAACCTCGCCTTTGTTGTATTTATACATCTACAGAATGAGCGGTTTTTTGTGAATTAATTTAGGTTTGTTGAGGTGAAAAAAAGGGCGTACCTTAATGTAATAACTGACCCTGTAATCATGAGCATTCCATAAAGGAAAAATCTTATGAAAGTTCTTTTAGCAGATTCACTTCCCCAATCGACAATAGATAACCTTACCGCACTAGGTGTGGAGGTTGTTAACAAACCAAAACTTAAAGCGGAAGAACTTGCAAGTGCGATCGACGATGCTGATGTGCTCGTTGTTCGTTCCACGGAAGTCCGCGCGGATTGTATCTCTAGCGCAAAAAATCTTTCACTTATTATTCGGGCAGGGGCGGGTGTGAACAATATTGATATGAAAGCTGCTAATGCCCGCGGTATATATGTCTCAAATTGCCCGGGAAAAAATTCCATTGCTGTAGCGGAACTTGCAATGGGTTTGCTGTTATCGCTGGACAGGAAAATTCCGGATAATGTTGTCGATCTGCGGAATTCAAAATGGAATAAGAGCGAATATTCAAAAGCTGAAGGAATTTTTGGGAAGACAGTCGGAGTTATTGGATCAGGTCAGATTGGACAGGAGTTCATCNNGATTTTTGGGAAGACAGTTGGCGTTATCGGGGTAGGTCAGATCGGACAGGAGTTCATCAAACGTGCGAAAGCATTTGGAATGAATGTTGTCGTGTGGTCGCGATCACTGACAAAAGAAAAAGCTGATATGCTTGGGGTGAAGAAAACAGAGTCGTTGGCAGAACTGATCCCGCAATGTGATATTGTTTCGGTTCATCTTGCACTCAAACCGGAAACAAAAAAGATCATCACGAAAGAATTAATTGCATCGATGAAACCGAATGCAATCTTCTTGAATACGTCGCGTTGGGAAGTTGTTGATGAAGAAGCGTTGTTCGAAGCTGCAAAAGCAGGCGCGATCAGAGTTGGAGCGGATGTTTTTTCCGGTGAGCCGGAAGATAAATCATCACCATTCATGAATAAACTTGCATCACTCCCGAATGTGTATGGAACACATCATATCGGAGCATCGACTGAACAGGCACAGAATGCGATTGCGGACGAAACGGTTGCAATCGTTAAACAATACAAAGAACGCGGCACTGTGAAGAATTGGGTAAACAAAGCAAAAGTAACGGCGGCAAAATATCAACTCATCGTTCGGCATTTTGATAAACCGGGTGTGCTTGCCAATGTCTTCAACGATCTGAAATCGGCAGAGATCAATATTCAGGAAGTCGAGAATTTGATCTTTGAAGGAACACAAACCGCCTGCTGTACCTTAAAACTGAATGCTCAGCCGCCTGACAAAACGATTGCATCGATTGCCGCGCGGACCAGTGAAGTGATACAAGCACAGTTAGTGAAATTGTAGTTTATGATTAACCACAGAGACACGAAGTCACAGAGAATTATAAATATCCTTGGTGTCTCTGTGACTCTGTGGTGAAAGAAAATAATATGATGGATATACTCGTTTGGATTATCCTGATTGCTTTGGCAGTTGCACTGCTCATGGCGATCATTAATAAAAAAATGAGTAATGGAGGGAATCCTGCCGCGTCATCAGCTCTTGCAGATTTTCAGAATCAGGATAAACGGAATGCGATGGAAACTGTTATTGAAATGAAAGCGGGGAAAAAACAATTTGGTCATACAACTGATGAAGACAAATAATCTAGTGCATGTGTTATACGAAACAATAAAAAATATACGTCATTCCCGCATGTTTTAAGCGGGAATCCAGTAAAACAGAAAAAATATCGAGAGTACTAAAATGAACTTCAATAAATTCACAATAAAATCACAAGAAGCGGTCCAGAATGCGCAAGAGATTGCGACTTCATATGGCAATCAATCGTTGGAGCCGGAGCATCTGCTTGCGGCGTTGGTGCAGGATGCTCAGGGGATTGTTACACCGCTGCTGCAAAAACTCGGCGCGAATGTCAATTATATCAAAATAAAGATCAACGAAGTGATTGAAAAGCTTCCGAAAGTGAGCGGTGCACAGCAGTTTGCTTCCAATTCTTTTCAGAAGGTTTTAGAGCAGGCGCAAAAAGAAACGGAAAATCTTAAAGACGAATATGTCAGCACAGAACATTTGCTGCTGGCGTTGTTTGAACAAAAAAATAACGGCGGAGTAAAATTACTTCTGGATCAAGGGGTGACTAAAGATGGTGTGATGAAGGCGCTGAAAGATGTCCGCGGAACGCAGCGTGTGACCGATCAGAACCCCGAGGATAAATTTCAATCGCTCGAAAAATTCGGACGTGATCTGAACGATCTTGCACGAAAAGGAAAACTTGATCCAGTCATCGGACGGGAAGATGAGATTCGTCGTGTGCTTCAGGTCCTTTCACGCCGCACAAAAAATAATCCCGTGCTTATAGGCGAACCGGGTGTTGGAAANNGAAGGACTTGCGCATAGGATCATCTCAGGTGATGTTCCGGAAAGTCTGAGAACAAAACGAATCGTTGCGCTTGATATGGCGGCTCTTATTGCCGGGGCAAGTTTCCGCGGACAGTTTGAAGAACGATTGAAAGCAGTCCTTAAAGAAGTCGAAGAGTCGAATGGCGAGATCATTCTCTTTATTGATGAACTTCATACACTCGTCGGTGCAGGTTCGGCGCAAGGTTC
>DMPG01000242.1:0-6750 GCA_003456055.1 Bacteroidota bacterium
CACCATTGTTGAGACGAACAATCCCATGAGCAGAAAGACGAACCGCTATCGCTTCGATCTGCTGATCGATGAGAAAGCAAAGCAGGAATCGAAGATGTTCAAACAATTGTCGCTCGATCTTGTTTTCCTTTCGCCCCAATTGCATCAAGTTGAGCGGAAAGGGGATTATCTTTTAAAGAAGATCTTCGATACATTTAAAGAAGCATACATCAATACCAACGAATTTAAGACCCATTTGCTTCCGCCGTATGTTGAACAAAATATGCGAAACGCTATCCATGTTGAGGAACGGGTTCGCTTGATCTGCGATTATATTGCCGGAATGACCGATGGTTTTGCGATCAGAACATATAAACGCCTCTTCGATCCCGATTTTGGTTCACTCGTAGATTTAATTTAAGGTGATGCTATGAACACCGATAATAAATGGTTTACAATTGAGAATGTGGAGACAATCGATTCTCCTGCGCTAATATTCTATAAAGATCATATCGCAGAAAATATTCGTCAGTTAAAGAAAAGAATTCCTCACGTTGGCCGTCTCCGTCCGCACGTAAAGACGAATAAAAGCGCAGATATTTGTGCGATGATGATTGCTGAAGGGATCGCGAAGTTCAAATGTGCAACGATCGCTGAAGCAGAAATGCTTGGTGCGATCAATGCACCGGATGTACTGTTAGCATATCAACCGGTCGGACCAAAGATCAAACGGTTGCTGGAATTGGTTCGAAAATATCCCGGTACAAAATTTTCATGTTTGGTTGATAGTGTTGAATCGGGAAAAGAGATCGCGTCACAATTTCATTCTAATGGTCAGAGCATCAATCTGTTCATTGATCTGAACGTCGGAATGAATCGCACCGGAATTACGCCTGAAAAATCGATTGCTTTATTTGAAGAGTTACATTCGGTAGCAGGAATTACCATTATTGGACTGCACATGTATGACGGTCATATTACCGATGCAGACATCGATCTCCGCCGTCAGCGATGTACTGCGGAGTATGAAAAAGTTTTTTCGCTGCGGGATTTGATAGAAAGAAAATATCATCGAGACCTGACAATTGTCGGAGGAGGTTCACCGACATTCTCTGTTCATGCAGAACAGAACGATGTTGAATGCAGTCCCGGAACATTCGTTTTATGGGATTGGAGCTACAAGCATTCATATCCTGATGAACCATACGAGTATGGAGCACTGGTCATTGCGAGAGTTATTTCGATAACTGGTGCTACCACAATGACGATCGATCTTGGTCATAAATCGGTTGCTGCTGAAAATCCTCTACCGCGTGTTTATTTTTTGAATGCACCGGAAGCAACACCGATCGGTCACAGCGAAGAACATATGGTGCTCAAAGTAGCTGATACAAAAAAATATAAGATCGGTGATGTATTGTATGGAGTGCCCGTTCATATTTGCCCGACTGTTGCACTGTACGAACACGCAACGGTTGTTCACGATCGAAGAATAATTACAGAATGGAATATCACAGCAAGAAATAAACGGATCACAATTTAAGTCTATACAAAGAATGGAATAATTGCGCACATGGAAGAAACTTCAGGATCAAAGAAACTGCAATACGGCGACATCGTTGAACTCACCATTGAATCGACCGGATCGGAAGGAAAAAGCATTGCGCGGCTGGACGGGCTTGTTGTGTTTGTCGAAGGTGCAGTTGCCGGTGATGTGGTGAAAGCGAAGATCGGAAAGTCGAAGAAGAAATTTGCCGAAGCAAAAGTTGTTGAGGTGATTAAACCATCACCGCAGCGGATCGAACCGCACTGCAAATATTTCGGCACGTGCGGTGGCTGCAAATGGCAGCATGTGGAATACAATGCTCAATTAGCATTCAAGCATCAGCAAGTGGTTGATGCCCTTGAACGGATCGGCGGATTCAAAGGATTGAACATTCTCCCGATCGTTGGATCGGAAGATGTTTTTTACTATCGGAACAAATTGGAATTCTCATTCAGTGAAAAGCCGTGGTTGACTGAAAAAGATATGGAACTTCATAAAGAAGAAAATGTACCGAATCTTGCGTTGGGTTTTCACGTTCCTCAGCGGTGGGATAAAGTTTTGGATATCGATGAGTGTTTTCTTCAATCGGAATTGAGCACAGGAATCTTGAATGCTGTTCGAAAATTTGCGTTGGACAATAAGATTCCTGCATTTGAACCGGAAACTGAAACTGGATATTTCCGCAACCTGGTCATCCGTGAAGGGAAAAATTCCGGCGATGTGATGGTGAATATCGTATCGTTTGAGGACTCACCGGAAGTGATGGAAAAACTGAGCGCGGAACTGCAAAAACAATTCCCCGAAATTACAACCATCATCAATAACGTCACCAAAAGAAAATCGCAGGTCGCTGTCGGCGAATATGAAAAAGTGTATTACGGCACCGGGATCATTCACGACAAACTCGGGAGATATAATTTTCAGATCTCAGCGAACTCATTTTTCCAGACGAACACGAAGCAGGCGGAAAAATTATATTCCATTGCAAAAGAATTTGCAGAACTAAAACCGACCGATGTTGTGTACGATCTTTATTGCGGAACAGGAAGCATCGGAATTTATATCTCTGATTCCGTACAGCAGGTGGTCGGAATAGAATTGGTGGAAAGCTCCATTCAGAATGCAAAGAAGAATGCGGACCTGAACGGGATCGAGAATTGTGAATTCATCGCCGGCGATCTGAAGGATCGTTTAACAAAAGATGTTGCATGGAAAGAACAATTTGCGCATCCGAATGTTATCATTGTCGATCCACCCCGCAGCGGAATGCATCCGAAAGCAGTTGAAGAATTAGGGAAGATGCAGGTTCCGACGATCGTGTATGTCAGCTGCAATCCTGCTACACTTGCACGCGACCTGCAACTACTGTCGCCGTTCGGTTATGTGATCGAAAAAGTCCAGCCGGTGGATATGTTTCCGCACACCTATCATATTGAGTGTGTTGCGAAAGTGGTGTTGAAGTAAAGAGGTTTTCAACTTAACAAAAAACGTCAGGTACATTGTTTTATGCCTGACGTTTTTTTTATTTGTAACTATTGCTTTAATCTAAAATCCGTACGATAATCCTGCAGAAAGTGTAATACCCGTTAAAGGAAATTCAAAGAAAGGAATTGGCAGGGCTTTTTCATTTTCGTATTCACTGAAGACAAGATATCGGTATGATAATTCCAGTAACAATCCGATATTTTCTGTAAAGTGTACGGTACTGTTACCGCCAACGCGGACACCGTATGCTGGACTTTGCAACTCTCGCGTTACCGTTGTGCCATAACCATCCGTAGTACGGAATGAGGTTTCTTCCGTAATGTAACTGAGTGCGTATATAAGTTCTGCTTGAAATTGTAAATCATTATTCGCAGTTGCTCCACCGATTCCCATAGAAAAAGGATAGAACGAATACGTTTCGGTGATGGTTCCGGAAATGGTCCCTATTTGTGTACCGCTTGCAGACATTTGAGGAAGATCAAAATCAAATGCACGTTCAACCGAAGAATATCCACCACGGAAAATAATTACTTTCGAATCTCTCATCGGGCGAAGTGTGATTGTTGCACCAAGCTCGGGAAGAGATTTAATAGACTTTGCATTGCTTCCCACCGCATAATTTGATACGCCAATATGTTGGTTGATCTGGTCGGGGTTCATCGGGGAAATACCGTAAGTGAGTGCAAAACGGAATTTTGACCTACTGACATCTTGAATTTCATTTTCTTGAGCGTTAAGGATGGAGAGTAGGAAAACCGTGAGAAGGAAAAAAATATTTTTCATAAGAGCTCCTACTTTTTAAATGCTGCAATTCGTAACAATACTTCAGTTTCATCATATTCTAAAAGACTATTAGTGCCCTGCATAAGCAGAATATAATATATACCGGTCGGGACTTTAAAACCATTAACTCCGTTTCCGTTCCAAACAACCGAATAATCCGTGCCGGCATTATGGTTGACCACATCCATGAGTGTTACTTGTCTTCGGTTAAATCGATCATACACAACTAGTTTAAGATGCGGTCCTTTGCCAGAGGGAACTTGAGGGACGGAATATTTGATCGTGGTTGAATCCGAGAAAGGATTTGGAAAATTTTGTTTCAATTCGTAAGAGTTTGGAGGAGGATTATCAACAATCTGTTCAGCACAGGATGAAAATACAACGATACAACAGAAGGCAATGATAAATTGTTTCATACTTATCCTTTTGTAATGTGAATTGCATATTAATCGTATTCAAAAATTATGTCAGAAGCAACCACCGTTCAAAGAATGTGACTATGCGCAATTCATATTCTTTCTTTCCAACGTCATGAACATCGTTATGTTTTGCCGAAGCGACAAACCATAACTCCTTTGGTTCGTTTGCGGCAACGAACAATTCTTGACTGTATTGATATTTAATAAAATGGTCTTCAATGCCATGGATAAAAAATATCGGTGCGTGGATTTTTGAGACTGCTGAAAGCGGTGAGATTTGTCGATGTTTGAATTGCGCTATGGTCTCACTTCTTTTCATCGAAATGTTCCGAAGGAAATGCCAAGGCAGCCGTAATAATCGTTTTTGATAATCAACCGTTACTTGTCGGAGTGTAGCGAATGATGCTTCGGAAACAATCGCTGCAATTCTCGGTTCTATACTAGCTGCCTGCAATGCGATCGCCGCACCCATTGATGTTCCAAAGACACCGATTTTTCCGATGAAGATATTTTTTTCTTTGTTCAGTAAAAATAAATAATCGATCGCTTTTTGAACATCAAATTTTTCATGAAAACCATATGTGCAATACCGGCCGCCGCTTTCACCGTGTGCTCGTGAATCATAGATCAATACATTGAAATGATGGTCATGCCAAATTTTTGCGAGCAGCAGCCCGCTCATTTTATTGTCGGCAACTCCATGCAGATAAATGATCGTAGCTTTTGGTTCAACGGCTGGGATGAACCACGCACTCAATTGTGACTCGCCATCGCTGGCGGTGAATCGCAGATCCTCAAACGGTAATCCGAGTTGCGAAGGCGATATTGGCAATCCTTTATATTGATAGAATTGTTCTCCCCGTCGCCGTGGATTCAACAGCATAATTGGTCCGATGACAAAGACCAATGCTGAGCATGTTATCAAGAATGCAAGAAATGCCAATATAATGATGAGAAGAATACTCATAATGATGAATGTAATAATTGCTTTATTGCTTCGCAGACGATTTGGATATCATCAACAGAATTATAGAAATGAGGGGATATCCGTATTTTCCCTTCGCGTAATGAGACGATAATGTTTTGCTCGTTCAATGATGTAAAGATCTTTTCTGCACCCGGAAGTTTTAATGTTACAATACCCGCTCGTTTTTCATGCTCACGCGGTGTTGCAGTTTCAATCTCATTTTGCTCTGCAAATTCAAAAATGTAATCCGTAAGAGAAAGAAGATGTAAGTGGATCTTCGGAATTCCGACATCGTTTAATAGATTTACAGATTCACCAAGTGCTACAATGCCGGCGTTATTTTGTGCTCCGTTCTCATAGCGTCGAGCGGTTTCATCGAAGTCTAATCGGTAATCAAAAAGATTATTGAAATAATGTTTATTGCTCGTCCATCCCGCAAATTGCTGGCTGATCCGGGATTGTAATTTTTCAGTAATATAAATAAATCCAAACCCCATCATGGAAAGAAGCCACTTGTGTCCGCTGGATGAGAGAAAATCAATTCCTGATTCTTGAACATCGATTGGGGTAGAGCCGAGACCTTGAATTGCATCAACGCAAAAAGTAATGTTGTGTCGTTTGCACAATTTTCCAATTGATTTTAGATCAGATTTGAAACCGGATAGGAATTGCACGAAACTGATCGAAAGCAGTTTTGTTTTTGGGGTGATTGCTTTTTCAATATCTTCCAGACGAATTTCGTCATTGAATGTTCGAACAAAATCGATCTCAACGCCAAGCCGTTTTAAGTTTAGGAATGGCACCACGTTCGTTGGAAATTCGCTGTCGTTCAACAAAATCCTATCACCGCTTTTCCAACCGATCCCGTTTGCCAAAATATTTAATCCGTCAGAAGTATTGTTGACGAAGCCGATCCGTTCAGCCGGTGCATTGATCAGTTTCCCGATCTGCACTTTTGTATTCTGACTGATCTGAACGATCTGCGGAAAATCATCAATAGAGCCTTCGGAACGATTGAGAAGATAATGCTCGACGGCTGCTTTGGTTCTGCTGTTCAGCGGACTGATTGCCGCATGGTTCAACCAGAGTTTTCCCGTATTAAGGTGAGGAAACCATGAACGATATAGGGGGAGGTTTGAAATCATATATCAATATAAATACTTGGAAAAGGTGAAGCAAGAAGCGTACATCGGAATGTGATTTACAATAGAGCTGCAGAATATTTATTCATCAATCCGCATCTTTTTCGTATATTTCTTCATTGTAATTTCAATTCATTTCTACAGAATTTTAATGAAAATTGCTTTAGTCCACGACTGGCTGACCGGAATGCGCGGCGGAGAAAAATGTCTGGAAGTTCTCTGCGAACTTTTTCCTGATGCACCGATCTATACATTGCTCCATAATAAAGGAACAATGTCTCCGCAGATCGAATCAAAAAAAATATTTACTTCATTCATCAATAATCTTCCCGCAAAACAAAAGCAGTATAGAAAATATCTTCCGTTATTTCCGTTTGCTATAGCGCAATTTGATTTGACAGAATACGATCTAGTTATTTCAACAAGTCG
>DMPG01000242.1:6857-13055 GCA_003456055.1 Bacteroidota bacterium
CGATGGTGGGATGTGAAAACATCAACACGCGTTACCTATTTTATTGCAATTTCCGAAGAAGTGCGAAGTAGAATTATGAAACACTATCACCGCGCATCGGACATGATTTATCCCCCCGTTGATACAGAACAATTTCAACTTTCCACGACAGCGGAAGATTTTTACCTGATCGTCAGCGCACTTGTTCCTTACAAACGAGTGGATCTTGCTGTGGAGGTCTTTAATAAAAACGGAAAAAAACTGGTGATTGCCGGAACGGGACCTGAAGCCGATAAATTGAAAGTTAATGCAACATCGAACATCACATTTCTTGGATGGCAGAGCGATGAAGAACTGGCTCAGTTATATGCAAAATGCACTGCGTTGATCTTTCCCGGTGAAGAAGATTTTGGTATTGTCCCTCTGGAAGCTCAGGCAAGTGGTAAACCAGTTGTTGCCTTTAGTAAAGGAGGAGCACTGGAGACCATAATAGACGGAAAATCAGGTGTTTTCTTTCCGAAACAAACTGCAGAATCTTTACAACAGGCTTTTGAACGACTTTCATTAATCAAATTTAATTCAACGGATATCCGTCGGCATGCACTTGGGTTTTCCCGATCCATTTTCAAGCAGAAAATCAAGGAATATATCGAGGGAAAAGTACGGCAACATATTCATAATCAATAACTTGCCGTTACCCAACTTGTAAAATTTCGTTGCATCTTTTCCTCTTTTTTTCTAAATTTGTAATCCAATTTAGTATCAAGTCACACGCTTTGCAGGAGTGCGAATGCCATCTGAGCGGAACCATCACGCATCAAAAAAAAATGCGTATGAAATAGTGGTGATTCCGCAAGGGGAAACCGGTTCGACAAGATCCTTCAAAGCCTCTGTATTGACGATAGCACTGGTGTGTTTAGGAATAGTAATGGTGGTCGTATCGCTGACGGTAGCGTCGATCATTTATACACCGGTTAGCTTACTCCTTCCGATGTCTGAAGAACAATTACAGAAACGGTACGGTTCTGAATTATTTGAAGTGCAAAATAGATTGAATAGAATTTCCGGCGAGGTCATTGTCCTTCGTGAGTATAATAATAAATTACGAAAAGCTTTAGGCCAAAAAGAAATTCCAAGTGACAGTGATTTTACCATCTCAATGACAAATCTATCTGCGTTGTCAGAAGATAAAGATCGAATTGTAACTGAAACTCAAGAAAAAGAAGAACCCGTTTTAGAAAATCCGGCTGCACACACAATCGTGTATCGGACAACTAATACGGTAAAAGAAGAAGCAACATTTCGTGCGGAATTTCCGATCATCGCTCCGGCTGTAGGGTATGTTTCTCGGAGATTCGAGTCGGAGCGCGGACATTACGGAATTGATTATGCGGGAAAAATTGGATCGTTGATTGTTGCTGCTGCTGACGGGTATGTCGTGTTTGCAGGATTTACATCGGAAGATGGTTATACGATCATGCTTTCTCACGGCGGCGGATTCTTGACTACATATAAGCATAACCAAAATATTTTAAAAACAGTCGGTGAGTTTGCAAAACGCGGTGAACCGATAGCATTGCTGGGAAATTCAGGGCGGACAAGTTTCGGACCGCACCTGCATTTTGAAGTGTGGAGCAATGGTAAAGCACAAAATCCAAATGATTATCTGATAGCGAGCGAACGATAATGGCAGACAACAGTACGATAAAAAATTTGAATCTCATCGGTGCAGGTACGACCGTTGATGGAAAAATTCGGACACAGGGAAGCATTCGGATTGACGGCAAAGTGACAGGCGAAGTTCATGCAGCGGAGAATCTTGCCATAGGATTGACGGGAGAGATTGACGGTGGTGTCAATGGAAGGAATGTTACTGTTGGCGGAAAAGTAAAAGGAAACATTACTTCGGTTGACAAACTTGTGATGGAGGGGAAATCCGTTGTGCGCGGCGATGTGAAGGCGGCAAAATTAGTGATTGATGAAGGTGCGGTATTTGATGGCCGCGTGACAATGACTGAAATTCGTCCGACAGGACAAAATTATTGATGAAAGTGAATCTCTTCGATGAACAATGAAGAGAAAGATAAAAACGGTGTAATGATGTCTATAGCGCCGTATTTAACACTTGGTGCGCAGTTAGCTGCAACGGTTGTGGCGTTCTTTTTTATCGGAAAATATGCCGATGAATATTTTGGAACAAAACCCTGGTTGATGATCGCGTTGATCTTGGTTGGCGTGGTTGGCGGAATGATTAAATTCTTTCAAACTGTCATCGAGTTAAGTAGAAAAGAAGACAATGAGCGAAGCGGCAAAATTTAGTATGAAATTCCCGAAACAAGTTTTGTTAACGCTCGTTTTTGTTGCAGTTTTATCTTTTTATCCTCTCGCGCAATTTGCGAGTCAGGAAATTATCAACAGCGTGATTGCCGGAATTGTGTTAAGTGTCATAAATGTGACGATGGGATATGCAGCAATAGAATATTCGTTCAACAAAAGCTATACAATATTTATACAAGTTGTTCTGGGCGGAGTTGGAATTCGGTTGTTCTTCATGGTGGGAATGCTGCTGTTGTTGATCGGGGTATTTAAGTTTCATTCCATCGCTCTTATTAGTTCGTTGTTCGGAATGTATTCGATCTTTTTAGTGTTGGAAGTTCTCTACATTCATAATAAATGGCAGCATAAAATTCATAAACAGTAACTATACAGGGTCATCGTGTTTTCTTGGATATTGTTTTCAGATAAAAACGTTTCACATACGGCAGTCGATACTGCTCACGCTGTCGTTGATACAGTTGCGCATGGTGGTGCTGTTCATGGTGCCGAGGAAAATCTTTTCACGACACTGCTTCATCATGTCTATGACAGTGGATATTTGGAACTTCCATTCTATCATAATCCTGATCCCACGAAACATGGCGTTGAACTTCCTCAATTCGAAAAATTGTTCGGCATCGATATGTCGATTACCAAGCACGTAGTGTTTCTTTGGATCGCTGCAGCGATTTTAACCATTGTTCTTTCCGTTGTCGCAAGGAAAAATCTTAAAAACAAAATACCAAGAGGACTCGGAAATCTTGTTGAAATATTTGTGATGTTTGTGCGGGATGAGATTGTTATTCCAAACATGGGTAAAGGAGGATTGAAATATCTTCCATATTTGCTGACCAATTTCTTCTTTATTCTGGTGATGAATTTACTTGGGTTGTTTCCATACGGAGCATCGGCTACTGGGAATGTGAGTGTTACAGCAGGATTAGCAGTGATCGCATTTTTAATGATCCAAGTTTCAGCGGTACGGGCACAAGGTTTTGGCCACTATCTTGCACATTTAACCGGTGGTGTTCATTGGTCGCTTTGGCCGATTATGATCCCAATTGAAGTGCTCGGATTATTTACGAAGCCATTTGCACTCTGTATTCGTTTGTTTGCAAATATGACCGGGGGTCATATCGTTATTCTTGCACTGATCGGATTGATCTTTGTCTTTAAATCAATTGCCGTTGCTCCGATATCGATTGTCTTTGCCCTTGGAATATATCTGTTGGAATTGTTTGTTGCATTTTTACAAGCATACATTTTTACAATGCTGACCTCTCTCTTTATGGGATTAGGAATGAAGACGGAAAGCCATGGAAGCGAACAAGGACACGGACATTAATTCAATTTTACGAATCAATTAAACAAATAATTACATAACACAACATTTAACAGGAGAAACAACAATGGAATCACTCGGTCTTGGATATTTAGCAGCAGGAATCGGTGCAGGAATTACAATATTTGGAGCAGCTGCTGGCATTGGAAAACTTGCGGCAGCAGCAATGGAAGCAAGCGGCCGCCAGCCAGAAGTTGCTGGTCAAGTTCGCACATCTATGTTGATTGCAGCAGCACTTATCGAAGGAGCTACATTCTTCGCATTGGCAATCTGTATTATTCTTGCCACGAAGTAATGGCTTCGCCGCAACCAAGAAATCATTTTGTAGGACGGGATAACCGTATCCCGTCCTATTATTTACGAACGACGAGAAAATTATGTTAGATATTAATCCCGGTTTGATTATTTGGACGATCATTACATTTGCTTTGCTGGTGGTTGTTCTTGGTAAATTTGCTTGGAAGCCATTGCTTCAGGCATTGCAATCACGCGAACAGGAAATTGCTGATTCGTTGAAGAAAGCAGAAGAAGCTAAAAAAGATGCTGAGAAGATGATGCTGGCGAACAAGATTGCAATGGAGCAGGCAAGCACTGAAACCGCCAAATTGATTGCAGAAGGGCGTGCGATGGCGGAGCAGTTGAAGAATGATATCGTTGCAAAAGCGAATGAGAGTGCAAAAAAAATGTTAGATCAGGCGAAAGAAGAGATCACGCGTGAGAAAGAATCTGCTATGGCGCAGCTTCGTTCAGAAGTTGCTGATCTTTCGATCAGCGTTGCTGAAAAGATTCTTGATGAATCGCTTGACAGTGCAAAACAAAAGAAAATGGTCGATAAAGTGCTTCAACAATTACAGAAGAACTGATGAGCAATGTACGAGTAGCAACCCGGTATGCCTCCGCTTTAATGGAGCTGACCAACGAACAGAAGAAATCCAATGCAATCGCAGAAGATCTCTTAATTGTGAAAAATGCGGTTGATAGTTCCCGCGAACTTCGCAATGTTTTGGCAAGTCCGGTCATTAAAAAAGATAAAAAACAAGCGATTCTGCGTGACATGTTCAAAAAGAAAATCAGCGAAGTTGTCTTGGGATATATTGATGAGATCGTTGTTAAAGGACGTGAAAATATTCTTGGTGAAATTCTCGCCCAATATTTTGTTCTGCGCGATGAACAGTTGGGGATCGTCCGTGTCAGCGTAAAAACCTCCGTTGAATTTTCTACGAAACAGGAGAATGAACTTGTGAAACAACTGGAAGCGATGACGAAGAAAAAAATCGAGATCGCATTCAGTCTGGATAAGACATTAAAAGGGGGATTTATCGCGCGTGTCGGCGATACGGTGCTGGATGGCAGTATCAAACGCCAATTGGAAATTTTAAAAATAAAATTAAAACAAGGCTCGTTTAATAATTGATAAGGAACAACAATAATGGCTGAAGTTCGACCTGATGAAATAACTGCGATACTCCGCAAACAATTAGCCGGATTCGAAAAAGAAGTAGATGTGTATGATGTCGGTACCGTTCTCCAAGTCGGTGATGGCATAGCACGTGTCTATGGTCTTTCCAAGTGTATGTCCGGAGAACTCGTTGAGTTTCCGAACGATGTGTTTGGAATGGTACTCAATCTTGAAGAAGACAACGTTGGATGTATCTTGTTTGGCGATGACACAAAAATTAAAGAAGGTGATACGGTAAAACGTACGAATCGAGTTGCATCAATGCCCGTGGGTGATGCAATGCTTGGCCGTGTTATCAATCCGCTTGGTCAGCCGATCGACGGACGCGGTCCGATCAAAACAGATAAATTTTCTCCCATCGAACGTAAAGCACTTGGTGTCATTCAACGTCAACCGGTGAAGCAAGCGTTACAGACCGGATTGAAATCAGTCGACGGAATGATCCCGATTGGCCGCGGACAACGGCAGTTGATCATTGGTGACCGTCAAACAGGAAAAACCGCTGTGGCACTTGATGCGATCATCAATCAACGATATACGCATACTGAAGAAGCAAAGAAACAAGGTGTTAAACCTGTCTATTGTATATATGTTGCGGTTGGACAAAAAGGTTCGACAGTTGCCCAAGTGGTAACAAAATTAGAAGAAGAAGGAGCAATGCCGTACACAACGGTTATTGCAGCAAATGCGAGCGATCCGGCACCAATGCAGTTCATTGCACCGTATTCCGGAGCAACACTTGGTGAGTTTTTCCGTGATAACGGCCGTGATGCGTTGGTCGTCTATGATGATCTTTCAAAACAAGCAGCTTCCTATCGTCAGGTTTCATTATTGCTTCGCCGTCCACCCGGACGTGAAGCGTATCCCGGCGACGTATTCTATCTTCACTCACGATTGCTTGAACGCTCATCGAAATTAAGCGATGAAGAAGGCGGCGGAAGTTTAACAGCATTGCCGATCATTGAAACTCAAGCTGGCGACGTTTCTGCCTATATCCCAACAAACGTTATATCCATTACCGATGGACAGATCTATCTTGAACCAAACTTGTTCAATGCAGGTGTTCGTCCTGCGATCAACGTGGGAATTTCGGTTTCGCGTG
>DMPG01000242.1:13136-15373 GCA_003456055.1 Bacteroidota bacterium
GCGGTGCACGTCTTGTAGAATTGTTGAAGCAGGGACAGTATGTTCCGCTTCCGGTTGAGAAACAAGTTGTGATGATCTATCTCGGAACGAACGGATTTTTGGATGAGTTACCTGTTGATAAAGTTCAGCAATTCGAAAAAGAATTCTTACAAATGTTTGAATTGAAACATAAAGCAATATTGACTTCAATCGCAGAGAAAAAAGACCTTGCCGATGATGTTGCAAAACAAATTCAATCCATCGCAAAAGATTTTATTTCAACGTTTAAAGCGGCATAAAAAAAGACATGATGAAGCCTGAAATGAAAATAGTGGGGCGAAAAAAAGCGATGATGGTGACGCTTGATTCTGCACGCGGATTTCTAAAACTCATCAATGCTCTGCGGAAGGGGAAACCATTTCTTCCCAAAGGTGTTCATCGCTTTAAGACATTTGAGGAAAGTGAACAATGGTCGATAAAAATGATGGCGAGGAATTACAATCCCGACCTCCCGAAACCGAAGACCTTGTAAAGCTTTGCCGGGATCTGAATGCCAACGGAGCAAAGTATATCGTTATCGGCGGGATGGCGATCATTCAAACCGGATATCTGCGAGCTACTGGTGATATCGATCTGTTGATTGAAACATCGCAGGAAAACCAACAGCGGGTTTGGGCAGCGATGATGAATCTTCCTGATCAAGCTGTACGGGATGTGCAGCCGGACGATTTGGAGAATTATGTTGTTGTCCGCGTTGGTGATGAGATTATGGTGGATCTGATGGCAAAAGCATGCGGAATATCATATGACGAAGCAAAAGATTTCATCCGATATACAGTGATCGATGAAGTGGAAATTCCCTTTGCAAACCCCGAATTGTTGTGGAGAATGAAGCAAACGATGCGTGAAAAAGATAATCTTGATTTAATGTTTTTGAAAGAATTGTTAAAGAAAAAATAAATGGCAACCTTACGAGAGATACGTCAGCGGATCAGCGGCGTTAAAAGTACACAGAAAATCACCAAAGCAATGAAGATGGTTGCTGCGTCGAAACTTCGCCGTGCAACCGAGGCGATTATTGCTGCGCGTCCGTATGCACGAAAGATGCAGGAATTACTGTCGCATCTTTCCGGTCAGGTGGATGTAACAAAATATCCGCAATTTGAAGTTCGGGAAGTGAAATCTGTCGCAATTATTATTGTAACAGCGGACCGAGGATTGTGCGGTGCATTCAACAGCAATATCATCAAGGCAGCAGTGAATCATATCAACACGAATTACGCTGATATGAACAAAGCAGGACAAGTGAAACTGATCTGCGTTGGCAAGAAAAGTTTTGATTTCTTCAGCAAGCGTAATTACACTGTGATATCGAAGCATGTGGGCATTTTCTCCCGTATGAATTTCAATGTTGCAAAAACTATTGTCTCGGAAGTTGTCAATGGATTTGTCAAGGGCGATTACGATAAAGTTGAGATCATTTCCAATGAATTCAAGAATGCAGTTCAACAAAAACTGACTATCGGTCAATTTTTACCTGTTGTACAAGTTTCAGCCGGTGATAAAAAGTTACAGGCGACCGATTACATCTATGAACCAACGAGTGATGAGATTGTATCTGCATTAGTTCCTAAACATTTGAACTTTCAAGTGTGGCGTGTATTGCTCGATTCGAATGCCGCCGAACATGGTGCTCGAATGTCGGCAATGGAAAATGCGTCAACGAATGCGCGTGATCTTATCAAAATATTACAATTGAATTATAACAAAGCACGTCAAGCTGCTATCACCAAAGAGTTGCTTGAAATTGTTGCAGGCGCAGAAGCGCTGAAGAAAGCCAGTTAACGATAGATGTTTGAAACGCTTACTGAAAAATTAGATAGTGCTCTTAAGAAACTGCGTGGACAGAATCGCATTTCAGCGGAGAATACAGCCGAAGCATTAAGCGAAGTCCGTAAGGTCTTGCTTGATGCTGACGTGAATCTTGGTGTTGTAAAATCGTTCATAGAAAACGTTCAGAAGAAATCGGTCGGACAAGAAGTTGTATCGAGTGTTGCGCCGGGACAGTTGATCATCAAGATCATCTATGATGAACTTGTTGAATTGATGGGGAGTGAAAAATCGGAGATCAATCTGTCTTCCGAAATTCCAACCGTCATTATGGTGGCAGGATTGCAAGGGTCCGGTAAAACAACATTCGTCGGAAAACTTGCGAACTATTTAAAAGCAAAAGGGCGGCAGCCGTTGCTGGTTGCGGC
>DMPG01000242.1:15386-17148 GCA_003456055.1 Bacteroidota bacterium
GTATTTAGCAGCAGAACAGATTCAGCACTTTCGATTGCAAAAAAGTCAATTCCGTATGCAAAAGAGAATGCTCGTGATATAGTTATTATCGATACGGCCGGCCGTTTGGCGATTGATGAAGTGATGATGCAAGAAGTGGCGGATATCAAATCCGCTGTAAAGCCGCACGAGATCCTGTTTGTCGTTGATTCGATGATCGGTCAGGATGCAGTGAATACTGCAAAAGCATTTCATGATCGGTTGAATTATGATGGTATTGTTCTTACAAAACTTGATGGCGATACCCGAGGAGGTGCAGCTCTTTCTATTCGCACCATTGTCGGCAAACCGATCAAATTTGTCGGTGTCGGTGAAAAAATGGATGCGCTGGAACAATTCTATCCCGAACGAATGGCTTCACGTATTCTCGGAATGGGTGACATTGTTTCTCTTGTTGAAAAAGCGCAGCAGACATTCGATCAAAAACAGGCAGAGAAGTTACAAGAGAAGATCGTCAAGTCACAATTCACGCTCCAAGATTTTTATGAGCAGCTGCAGCAGATCAAAAAAATGGGTCCACTTTCACAAGTGATGTCGATGATCCCCGGTGCAAATAAACTTGGGAATATGAATGATGTGGATGAGAAAGAATTGAAGTATGTTGAAGCGATCATTCTTTCGATGACGAAAGAAGAACGTGAGAATCCAAATATTCTCAATGGTTCGCGAAGAAAAAGAATAGCAAACGGCAGCGGAACGACAATTCAGGAAGTGAATAAATTATTGACGCAGTTTACCGAGATGCAAAAAATGATGAGAAATTTTTCCAAAGGAAAAAGTTTTGCGAAGATGATGGGTCAGCGTTTAGGACGATAGAATTGTAAATCAAATGGTACCATAAACTAATCAGCAGTAATAAAGGAGTAACACAGTGGCAGTAAAAATCAGATTACAACGAGGCGGCAAAAAGAAACAGCCGATCTATCGAATCGTAGCGGCGGATTCACGCTATAAACGCGACGGTCGTTTCTTGGAAAGACTCGGACAATATAATCCAGGCACCGATCCGGTAACGATCACACTTAAAGAAGCTCGTGTGATGTACTGGCTTGGAGTCGGCGCAATACCAACCGATACGGTGAAAAATTTACTCAGCCGTAAAGGTATTCTGTTGAAATGGACGCTGAAGAAAAAAGGAAAAGATGAAGCGACCATCAATATGGAATTTGAAAAATGGTCGGCAATGCAGTCGCTGAAACTCGAAAAAGAAATCGCAAAGAAAACGCGCCGCAAAGCGGTGAAGAAAAAAGCGTCAGCTCCGGCTGCAAAAGAAGCACCGGCGGCATAATTATCGGGTAGAATCATCGTAGATACTTCGTCTTCTTACTATTAATACTGGAGGAAGCTATGCGTGAATTTCTTGAATATGTTGCTAAACACCTTGTTGATAATCCGGATGCGGTACTTATCTCCGAAGAAGAAAAGGATAACAAGATCATTTTTAAGATCAAAGTTGACCGAACGGATATCGGTAAGATCATCGGCAAACAAGGGCGGACAGCACAATCAATGAGAGTATTGTTGAGTGCGGTTGCGGCAAAATTAGGAAAAAGAGCGTTATTAGAAGTTGAAGATTAGACCGGTGATGAAGAAACTTCGTGCGATCGCAAAACTTAGAAAAGTATTTGGTTTGCGAGGAGAGTTCAAGATCGATTCGTACTCTCGGTCTGCGGAAGAATTTGAAACGGTAGACGAAGTATTGATGGGAATGAATGAACATTCC
>DMPG01000176.1:0-431 GCA_003456055.1 Bacteroidota bacterium
TTTAGCGACCAAAATGAGAATGCCGTTATCTTTTCCTTTTTGTCCGATCTTATTTTGCTCTAACGTTTTTATTCCAAATTCACGGATATCATTTTCACCGAGTGTAGGAATAATGAGTACAACTATTTGATTTGATGTCGAGTCTTCAAATTGAATAATTTGTTTACGCAATTTAACATACTCAACTTGGTCTATCGTTTTGGTCAAATCAGTGACAGGATCGATGATCTTTGGAATTTCAATTTGAGCAAATGCAGTATTTAAAAATAAAACGCAAAGAAGTTCGAAGATGATTTTCATTGAACTTCTTTGCGTCGATAATAATGAGGTCATAAAAATTAGAACTGGACTTTCGGTGCTGTTTCAGCCCCGGCTGTAGCTTGGAAATATTGTTTTGCCGTGAATCCACCGAATGAAGCAATCATGTTGGT
>DMPG01000176.1:439-4416 GCA_003456055.1 Bacteroidota bacterium
TTCTACTGCAATCCGATTTTCTGTTCCTTCCAATTGAGATTGCAACTGAAGAAAATTCTCATTTGCTTTTAAATTTGGATATTGTTCCACTGTAACAAGTAAACGTGAAAGTGAAGACGATAATTGTCCTTGTGATTGTTCAAATTTTTGAAATGCCGCCGGATCATTCAACAGTTGTGGTGACAGTGTCACTTGTGTTGCTTTTGCTCGTGCTTCGATCACTGCTTGCAAGGTAGATTTTTCAAAATTTGCAACACCTTGAACAGTTGCAACAAGATTCGGGATGAGATCCATTCTTCGTTGGTATTGATTTTGAACCTGCGCCCAAGATCCGTTGACCTCTTCATCCATTTTTACAATTCCATTATATTTTCCAAACCCCCACATTACTGCAAAAATAATTACTCCAATAACACCTAATGTTATGATCAAACCTTTTTTCATTGTAGTACACTCCCTTATTAATTACTGTATGAATATAGTTGAAAATTGATAGAGAAACATCCGTTAATTAATCTTTCAGCATTGCTCTTGATATAACAATGCGTTGGATTTCAGAAGTTCCTTCATAAATTTCAGTGATCTTTGCATCGCGCAAATAGCGTTCAACATTATATTCCCGCACATATCCATATCCACCGTGAATTTGAATTGCTTCTAATGCACATTTTACGGCGATTTTTGAAGCCCATAATTTTGCCATTGCTGCTTCTTTACCATACGGTTTTCCTGAATCTTTCAGCACTGCGGCTTGATAGACCAATAATCGGGCAGCTTCAATATCAGTTGCCATATCTGCAAGCTTGAACTGGATTGCTTGTAACTCAGAAATTGGTTTATCAAAAGCCTTTCGCGCTTTGGAATATTTCAATGCTGCGTCCAAACATCCTTTTGCAATTCCTAATGCTTGGGAGGCAATTCCGATGCGACCACCTTCTAATGTCATCATTGCAAATTTAAAACCAAATCCTTCTTCACCGATTCTGTTGGTAATAGGAACTTTAACATTCTCAAATGTCAATGAAACANNTCTTCCCGTGGGAAAATCCGGGCATTCCTTTTTCAACGATGAATGCTGAAATTCCTTTGTGTCCCTTTGTCGGATCTGTTTGTGCAATGACAATTGTATAGTCAGCATTAATACCATTTGTGATCCAATTCTTAATACCATTAAGAATATAAAAATCTCCTTCACGGACAGCAGTTGTGTGCTGATTCGTTGCATCGCTTCCTGCTTCGGGTTCAGAAAGAGCAAACGCTCCGAGTTTTTTTCCTGTTGCTAATGGAATGAGATATTTTTGTTTTTGTTCTTCATTTCCGTATTTCATTAAACCATAACAGACGAGTGAATTATTTACAGACATGATCACTCCACACGATGCATCGACTGCAGATATTTCTTCCATTGCAATTGCATAACTCAATGCATCAAGTGCAGCGCCGCCATATTGTTCGGGAACCATCATTCCCATAAAACCCAGCTCGCCTAATTTCATAATTTGTTCGTAAGGAAATAATTCTTTTTCATCGCGCTCGTCTGCAGTAGCAGCAAGTTCATCGTGTGCAAATTGACGTGCAGTTTCCTGGATCATTTTTTGGGTTTCGTTGAGTTCGAAGTTCATTCATTCCTCTTGAAAAACCACCAANNACCAAGGTGCAAAAAAGCAGTAATGTTTTTACTTTGCTTCGCGTTTGGGTAGTATTAATATTGATTATTTATTTTGAGCGTAATCGTAGAATCCTTTGCCGCTTTTTTTGCCAAGATAACCGGCAGCAACCATTTTTTTAAGTAACGGACAAGGACGATATTTTGAATCGCCAAGACCTTCATGAAGAACGTTCATAATAGAAAGACAAACATCAAGACCGATAAAATCTGCTAACGCAAGCGGTCCCATTGGATGATTCATTCCAAGTTTCATCACTGTATCGATCGATTCGGGTGTTGCAACACCTTCCATCACACAATACATTGCTTCATTCAACATTGGAAGTAAAATTCGATTGGAAACAAATCCCGGAAAATCATTCACTTCAACAGGAACTTTTTCAACTGCTTCGGACAATTGTTTGATGGCCAAATATGTTTCATTGGATGTTGCAAGACCGCGAATCACTTCGACCAATTTCATAACAGGAACGGGATTCATAAAATGCATCCCAATGACATTCGCAGGACGTTTCGTTACTGCCGCAATCTCAGTGATAGATATTGAAGAAGTATTCGTTGCAAGAATAACATTCACCGGAGCATTTGCATCGATCGTTCGAAAAATATCTAACTTTATATTTTTATTTTCAGTCGCAGCTTCGATAACTAAATCTGCATTTTTTACTGCTTCAGTTAGAACCAATGATGTCGTGATGTTTGCAAGAGTTTTCGTTTTTTGTTCCTCGTTCAACGCTCCTTTTTTAATCTGACGATCCAAATTAGATGAAATTGTTTTTAATCCGCGATCAAGGAACTCCTGTTTGATATCGTTTAGGACAACATCGTATCCATATTGAGCGAACACATGAGCAATGCCATTCCCCATTGTTCCGGAACCGATAACCGTAATATTTTTTATGGACATAATCTTAGGAAGTTAAATAAGTGAAATTACAACATTTCAACAATAACACTTGAAGCTTCTCCGCCGCCGATACAAATAGCTGCGAGTCCGCGTCTCAAATTTCTCTGTTTTAGATTGTTCAATAATGTCACGAGAATTCTAGCACCGCTCGCACCAATTGGATGTCCGAGAGCGACGGCGCCGCCATTTACATTTACTTTATTTACATCTAATCCGGCAATTTTATTTACTGCTAAACAAACCAACGCAAAGGCTTCATTCACTTCAAACAAATCAATCTGATCAATCGAGAGATTTGCTTTCCTTAATATTTTTTTGATAACATCTGCGGGCGCCGTAGTAAACCGTTCTGGTTTTTTTGCAACAGAAGCCTGAGCAATAATTTTTGCAATTGGTTTTAGTCCAAGTGATTTTGCTTTATCTGAGCTCATCAATACCAATGCTGCTGCACCATCGTTGATCTTAGAAGAATTTGCAGCAGTTGCAGTACCTTCTTTTGAAAAAGCCGGTTTCAATAGCGGGATTTTTTCAAAATTCGTTTTTAATGGTTCTTCATCATCTTCAATAAAAGTGATTTCACCTTTTTTCCCTGCAATAGCAACTTTGATGATCTCATCCTTAAAGCGCCCGGTTTTAACAGATTCTTGAGCTCGCTTATAACTTAACACAGCAAATTCATCTTGATCTTGTCGAGAGACTTCACATTCAACCGCAGTTTCATCAGAAAATATTCCCATCGGAGAATTTTTAAATGCATCAAGTAAACCATCCCGCATGATCACATCGTGCAAATCATTGTTTCCCATTCTATATCCAAATCGAGCCTTGTCTAACAAGTATGGAGCATTCGACATCGATTCCATTCCTCCAGCAACCACTACTTCGGCATCACCAACTTGAATTGCTTGAGTACCAAGCATTACTGCTTTTAATCCTGAACCACAGACTTTGTTGACTGTTGTACATTCAACCGAAGGTGGTAATCCTGCTCCAATAGAAGCTTGCCGCGCAGGAGCTTGACCAACTCCTGCGGCTAGAACATTTCCCATAATAACTTCGTTGACTGATTCTTTCGAAATGTTTGCTCGTTTTACAGCTTCTTCAATGGNNGCGGTAAGAGAACTTAATGTACCGCCAAACGAACCGATTGGTGTGCGGCATGCACTGACAATGACCACTTCATTCATAATGTTAATTCCTTTTCATTTGAACAAAGTTACGCTGAAAATGTTCAAGTTCCAAAATAAAAAAGCCGTCGTTCAGACGGCTTTTTTGTTTAACTATTCATTGATTTCAAGAATTCTTTGTTGGATTTAGTGCCTCTGAGTCTTTCCAATAAAAATTCCATAGCTTCAACAGAATTGAAATCGCTCATAAACTTACGAAGAATCCAAATACGAT
>DMPG01000176.1:4469-7252 GCA_003456055.1 Bacteroidota bacterium
TTCCATATTTCCGGTACCTTTAAATTCTTCAAAAATAACTTCGTCCATTCTACTTCCTGTCTCAACAAGTGCTGTAGCAATAATTGTTAAACTTCCTCCTCCTTCAATATTTCGTGCAGCACCAAAGAAGCGTTTAGGTCTATGAAGTGCCATTGCATCAACACCGCCTGAAAGAATTTTTCCGGAATGTGGAACTACAGTATTATGAGCGCGAGCAAGACGTGTAATACTATCTAACAGAATAACGACATCATGTTTTGCTTCAACCAAACGTTTAGCTTTTTCCAGAACCATATCGGCAACTTGAACGTGTCGTTCCGGCGGTTCATCAAATGTCGATGCAACAACTTCTGCACTGACACTACGTTCCATATCGGTTACTTCCTCGGGGCGTTCATCAATAAGTAACATCAATAATTTTACTTCTGGGTGGTTACGAGCGATACTGTTGGCAATTTTTTGCAATAGAATTGTTTTGCCGGCTTTCGGAGGAGAAACAATCATACCGCGCTGTCCTTTTCCAATCGGAGCCAGCATATCCAAAATACGCATTGCATGTTCACCGGGAGCAGTCTCTAATTTTAATCGTTCTTCCGGATAAAGAGGAGTAAGGTTATCGAACAGAATTCGTTCTCTTATTTTTTCCGGATCGTCTTCATTCACCGCTTCAACACGAAGAAGAGCAAAAAACCGCTCGCCATCTTTAGGCGGACGAACCTGACCGCTTACTGTATCCCCGGTTCGAAGACTGAATTTTTTGATCTGTGAAGGCGAAACGTAGATATCATCCGGTGATGGTAAATAGTTATAATCGACAGATCTCAAGAATCCATATCCATCCGGCAACACTTCTAGTACACCTTTGCTGAATGTTTGTCCATCTTTTGCGCTTTGCGCTTCAAGAATTTTGAAGATTAGTTCTTGTTTTCGAAGATCACTGTAACCGGCAAGACCAAGTTCGCGAGCGATTTTATTCAGGTCGGAAATTTTTTTGGACTTAAGTTCGGAAATGTCCATTGGCATATGAGAGTCTACCCCTTTAGAAAAATTTAATTAATATGTTATGGTATGAAAAAATTCTAGGAAAAGATTAATCGTTGCTGTTGGAGTTATTTTTGATCAGTTGATTGAATTACAATGTGTGGATGTATGACAAGGAATGTAACTTTGAACTACCCCAAAAGTATATGAATTCAACTTTATTGTCAAGCATTTTTTTTGTTAAGTTTTATTAGTGGTATTGCTTCCCCAACTAGGTAATGCGAACCTGTTATTACAAGTAAACCATCAGTTCTAGAGTGTCTCTTTCCAAGATTAATTGAGTCCTTAATGCTTGAAGAGGGTAAACAATGCAACTTCATCAACGTACAAGTAGCATATAGTTTTTCAACAGATAAAGCGCGATCCCCTTTTGGTTGCGCTGCTATTATTAACGGGTTCATACTTTTTAAGTGTAACAATGAATGCCTGTAGTCTTTGTCCTTCATGGCTGCAAAAATTATCACAATTCTCTTATATCCTAACTTATTAATTTCAGCTACGAGGGCTTTCATTCCGTCGGGATTATGGGCGACATCTAAAAGAATCGGAGATCTGGTCTCAATCAGTTCAAATCGTCCTCTCAGACCCGATAACTTTAATGTGTTTTGCAAACCTTCAATAATCGCTTTGTCTCCAACAATAAAATGCCGGCTTATAATAGTTATTGCAGCAACTGCAGTTTTAGCATTAGAAATTTGGTGATTCCCTTTAAGTTGAACTACAGCATTCTTTGGCAATGCCATCTTAGAAGATAATAACACTGGCGATTTTTTTCTCTTTGCAATACGAATAATAGTTTTTATTGCCGTTCCTTTTATCTCACCAACAACCACAGGAACTGAAGGTTTAATGATTCCTGCTTTTTCTGTCGCAATGGAAGTAATTGTTTTCCCAAGTATTTCTGTGTGTTCCTTCCCAATAGATGTGATTATTGAGACAAGTGGACGAATAACATTGGTCGAATCTAATCTTCCACCCAAACCGGTTTCGATCACAGCAAAATCAACTTTTTCGTCAGCAAAATATTTGAAAGCAATTGCGGTTGTTGCTTCAAAAAAAGTCGCTTTTAATCTGTGAATCGGTGGCGTCAGTTTTTTTGTGTATTTCACAACATCTTTATCGGAAATCATTATTCCATTTATTCGTATCCTCTCGTTAAATTTTACAAGATGCGGTGACGTATACAGTCCGACCTTATATCCTGCCGCAGTTAAGATGGCAGCAACCATTGAAGAGGTTGAACCCTTGCCGTTTGTTCCCGCTATGTGAATTGTTTTGAATGTAGAATGAGGATTGCCAATTGATCTTAAAAGTCTGCGAATATTTCGCAGCCCAAATTTCATTCCGATTTTTTGGAGAGCATAAAGAAAATCAAGAGTGGATTTCATGCGAAGTGTGTTTGTTACGAACAGATTATTTATTGCTGACTTTATAACCANNATAGAAATAGTTTTATTCATTTGAAGTGTTTTTATTAATTGATCAATACTGTCGAGACCATTCTTCTCGCAATAATTCTTTACACCTTCTGCAACAGAAATACCAGTAGCAGGATTAATAAAGTTTGCAGTTCCAATCTGCACCATTGAAGCACCGACAATAAAAAATTCAACCGCATCTTCCCAACTTGATATTCCTCCAATTCCAATGACCGGAATTTTCACAGCATTGCACGTCTCATAAACTTTGGCAAGTGCAATTGGTTTTATCGCCGGACCCGAAAGACCGCCGGTCGTCGTTGC
>DMPG01000255.1:0-4507 GCA_003456055.1 Bacteroidota bacterium
TCCTTGTTGGTGGAAACTGAACGTGCTAAGATATTTGATATCCTTCCATTCCTCAGCGATTCTTTAAATATAATTTCAGTCGAATCGCAAAATTTTCAGGAAAAAGGATTTGCCGGTGTGAATGTTTACGGAGAGATTGTTGCGCAGGATGGAACAGTTCATGCATTAATGACTGATACGACGTGGAGTGTTTCTAATAGTACTGCAAAAGGATGGAATATGCCGACATTCAAAACAGATTCCTGGTCTTTTGCGGTTGCAAAAAATTACGGTGTTCCTGTTGTAGCGCCAAATCTGTCCACAAACAGAACAAGCTGGTTTGAACGGTAATGATAACAACCCCAATAAAGACCGACACTGATCGTTATTTTATCGAATGCTGCCGGACTAAATTGACGAAAGAGTATCCAAAAAAGATCGAAGATTGTCTCGTGATCTTATCCGATGAGGATGTTTGGTGGAGAGCGCACGAAACGAACAACAGCATCGGAAATCTCATTCTTCATTTGGCTGGAAATATCAGACAATGGGTATTTCATCATCTTGGCGGGAATGAATTTGTGCGCGAACGAGATAAGGAATTTGCCGAACGAGATCATATTCCCAAAGCTGAGCTTATTCGACATTTGCTCGATGCTGTTACCGCGGTGGATTCTGTGCTGGAAGTATTTCCGACAGAAAAATTACGGGATCTTTACAATATTCAAGGGAATTCTGTTACCGGGCTTGAAGCAATCCTTCATATTACCGAACATTTTTCGTATCATACTGGACAAATTATTTATATCACAAAGTACCGTACGGGAAACGATCTTAAGTTCTATAATTTATAACCCAGCGATATTGAAGATTATTATTTGAATGAAGAATTATGCAAAGTGAAGAAATCGTTCCAGAGATTAAAATATCACATAGACCGATCGTACGATGGACATTGTTGTTTGCCGGAACTGTGCTTGTCGGCATCGGTATTCTTGGAATATTTTTACCGTTGTTACCGACGACTGTCTTCTTTTTAATGGCAGCGTGGTGCTATGCCCGCAGTTCGAGGAAATTCTATGAATGGCTTCATCATAACAAAGTTTTCGGAAAATATCTTAAGAATTATCGCGAAGGGAATGGTATTACAGTCTCCGGAAAGATCTCCATCATCGTAATTTTGTGGAGCGGAATTCTTTATTCAATTTTCGTTACGCAATCGCACATCATTCAATTGCTGTTGTTGGCGATCGCAATTGGTGTTACGATTCACATCATAGTCATTCCAACAAACAACAAAACCGAATAACACAAAATTTATTTTTGTTTGAAACAATCAATGGTATTGTTCATCGCCTTGAGCAATTATTTCTTTATCAAAAAAGGAATTCTATGAAGCAGCAATTTCTATTGTTAGTGTTGAGTTGCGGACTTCTCTTGTCCCAATCAACACAACACATTGAAGGAATACGCCAAAATACTCCTTCTGTTCATGTGTTGAAAAATATCACTATCGTTCAGTCACCGGGAAAAAGGATTGAAAAAGGGACGATTGTTATTCGAGACGGTATGATCCAATCTGTTGGGGCTGTAGTAATAATCCCGGCTGATGCGCGGGAGTGGGATTGCACCGGATTAACCGCCTATGCCGGATTGATCGATCTCTATTCCGATTATGGTCAGCCAAAAGTCAAACCACAAAGCGGGCAAACGGAACAGCCGCGTGGTGCAAATTATTGGAACGGAAATGTGAAAGCGAATTATTCCGTTGCGGAGAACTTTCTTCCTGACAAAGATGCTGCTGAAAAATATCGCGCGATGGGATTCACAACAGTACTTTCTGTTCCTCAAAACGGAATATTTAAGGGAAGCAGCGCTTTGGTGAATCTTGGGAGCAACGAACCAAATACGCAAATATTGCTCTCGAATGTATTTCAACATTCTACGATAGTGCGAGAGAATTTTCCGAATGATGATCCGGATTCTCATATGGGTGTGATAGCATCGATGCGACAAACATTGATCGATGCAAAATGGTATTCCGATGCTCAAAAGATCTATGCAAAGAATCCCAATCAGCCGCGGCCTGAAGAGAATGCAACTCTCGCTTCACTTGAGAATGTCGTGACTGGCAAACAATCTTTGGTGATCGAAACAAACGATGAATTGAAAGAATTACGCGCATCGAATATTGCTAAAGAATTCTCGCTGAAATGGATCGTACGAGGAAATGGTTTTGAATACCGGCGTATCGAAGCGATCAAAGATATGAACGTATCGGTCATTCTCCCCGTGAATTTTCCAGACGCACCCTATGTTGAAACTCCGGAAGATGCATACACTGCAGGATATGAAGATCTGCGCCATTGGGATTTTGCTTCTGAAAATCCTGCACGGCTGAAAAAAGCTGGTATTAATTTTGCGCTGACGGCAAATCAATTAAAGGATATCGCAAAATTTCGGACGATGGTAAAAACCGCGATTGATTGCGGACTGTCTCAGGATGATGCATTAGCTTCGCTGACGACGATTCCGGCACAGTTGGTTGGGATGGAAAAACAACTCGGAACAATTGAAGCGGGAAAGATTGCGAATCTTGTAATAACAGACGGAAGTTTGTTTGCAGAAAAAACAAAAATTCGTGAATCGTGGATTGAAGGAAATCGTTATGAAGTAAATGCGAATCAGAGCGTTGATCTCCGCGGAATGTGGAGCTATTCGCTTCAATACTCAAATGCAGTAATGGATTCCGGTTCATTGGATATTTCCGGTGAGATCGATGCCCAAGTGATCAATGTTCTAAAAGGATCGAAGTCTGCAAAAGCACAATCTGGAATATTGTCGCAAAACCAATTCACCCTCTCGTTTGACGGCGATTCGCTTGGGATGAATGGTGTTGTTCGCTTTTCTGGATCGATAAATGAAAACGTGATTGCAGGATTGTATGAATTGCCGGATGGAAGGTCGGGTTCGTGGAGTGCAAAACGAAACAAAATGTTTGCAGAAAAACCGGATACGGCAAAGCAAACCGTTCCCCTCTGTTCAAGTAATGAACTTGTTTTTCCGGACGGTGCATTTGGGCGAAAAGAAATTCCAAAACAACAAGATGTTCTTGTAAAGAATGCAACACTCTGGACGAGCGGTCCGCAGGGAAATCTTGAAGAAACAGATCTGTTGGTGAGTAAAGGAAATATTTCTAAAATTGGCAAAGGACTTTCCGCACCAAGCGGTGTGGTAGTGATCGATGCAAAAGGAAAGCATGTCACTTCCGGATTGATTGATGCACATTCACATACCGCTATTTCCGAAGGGGTGAATGAAGCGGGACAGGCGATCACCGCAGAGGTGCGTATTGGTGATGTGATCAATGCAGATGATATCAATATTTATCGTCAACTTGCCGGCGGATTAACAGTGGTTAATCAACTGCACGGATCAGCAAATGCCATCGGCGGACAAAACTCCGTGATCAAATTACGATGGGGAATGCTTCCGGAGCAAATGAAGTTCGAAGGTGCAATTGCGGGAATTAAATTTGCTTTGGGTGAAAATCCTAAACAATCCAATTGGGGAGAGAAATATACAACGCGGTATCCGCAGACACGTATGGGGGTTGAGCAGATTATCCGCGATGGATTCACTGCTGCGCGAGAATATGATAAATCAATGAGCAATGCAAAAGCGAATGCCAATGTTATTCCACCCCGAAGAGATTTGGAATTGGAAACGTTAGCCGAAATATTGAATAAGAAACGACTTATCCATTCTCATTGTTATCGTCAGGATGAGATCATGATGCTACTGCAGGTCTCGGATGATTTCGGATTCCAAATCGGAACATTGCAGCACATTCTTGAAGGATATAAAGTAGCCGATGAGATCGCAAAGCGAGGAGTTGGTGCATCGGCGTTCAGTGATTGGTGGGCGTATAAATATGAAGTGATCGATGCGATTCCGTATGCCGGTAAATTGATGTTCGATGCGGGTGTATTAGTTTCATATAATTCCGACAGCAATGAGATGGCTCGACGAATGAATCTGGAAGCAGCAAAAGCAGTGAAATACGGCGGTGTTAGCGAGATCGATGCATTGAAATTTGTCACATTGAATCCTGCAAAACAATTGAGGATTGACAATCGTGTTGGTTCGATTGAAGTGGGAAAAGATGGTGATTTTGTTATCTGGAGCGGACACCCGCTCTCAACATACACGATCTGTGAACAGACATGGATCGACGGTCGGAAATATTTTGATCGGAACGAGGATGCGGAAATGCGTTTGGATATCCAAAAGAAAAAAGCGGAACTTGTTCAGAAAGCATTGAAGTCCAAAAAGAAAGGATCGGGTCCTTCGCCGGTTATGAAGCGTTCTTCAACATATTCCTGCCATGAGGAAGAACATATAACTGAATTGGAAAAAGAGGTGAACGAATGAGAATACCAATCAGAATACAGAAGTCAGGAGACAGAATGAATTATCTCAAAATCATTATTTCTGCAGTTCTATTGTCCATTGTCCATTGTTCATT
>DMPG01000255.1:4531-4764 GCA_003456055.1 Bacteroidota bacterium
TAAGCGGTTTGGTGATTGAGAATGGGATGATCTCGTTTGACAAAGGGAAAATTATTGCGGTCGGAAAAAATGTTGAAATTCCGGTCGGTGCGGAAAAGATCGATGTTGCGGGAAAACATATCTATCCCGGATTGATCAATGCGGCATCGAATATGGGATTGAATGAGATCGAAGCCATTCGCGCCACGAATGATATTGCTGAAACAGGCCGTATCAATTCTAATGTCCGGACC
>DMPG01000269.1 GCA_003456055.1 Bacteroidota bacterium
TCTTCAAGAGATTCTGTTAGAGACCGATGTAAATTTTTTCCGAGAGTCAGTTGAACCGTTTCCCGTTCAATCCGCCGAGATGATGGAACAACTTCGTTCTGCATGGGATAAACACGATGCAGAACAATTGGTTTTTGTTTCGCATAAACTGCGCGGACTGGCATTGAGTTATGGTGCGAATGCTCTCGCAGAATATTGCAAAATCATCGAAAATAATATTGATACCAATCCTGCCAGTATCACGGATGAATCTATCGCTAATGTGGACCGATCGTTAAAACTGTCATACGAAACACTCTCATTGACGATTAAAAAATTAGGAATGGCGTGAGCAAGGAACAGATCGGTTTATGTGAACATTGTATCCGTCATTCGGTTGTTAGTAATGCACGGGGAGTCCAATTTCATTTATGCAATAAATCAAAAACGGATAAGTCGTTCCCAAAATATCCAAAACTTCCAGTATTAAACTGCAAAGCGTTTAAATTTGTGGACAATGTATTATGAATTTATTTATTAATAATATCGGTCAATTAGTTACGGTTGCATCGCATGGAAAACGTGTGAAGACCGGAATTGATATGTGTGAACTGCATATTCTTTCGAATGCATCACTTCTCATCGAAAATGGAATCATCACGGCTGTTGGAAAAAACGGAGAGCTTACTGCTCCGGCAGATATTGATGAGATTAATGCGGAAGGAAGAGTTGTGATCCCGGGATTTGTTGATTCACATACACACACAGTTTTTGCCGGAAGCCGTGAGAATGAATTCGCTATGCGTTCTGAAGGAAAAACATATCAAGAAATAGCTGAAGCAGGAGGCGGAATTCTTTCCACAATGAGAGCAACACGTGAAGCGACAAAGCACAATCTGTATAAATTTGCCGAACGGCGATTGAATGAAATGATGCGTAACGGAACGACAACGGTAGAGATCAAAAGCGGATATGGTCTTTCTCCCGAAGCGGAAATGAATATCCTTGAAGTGATCTCCGACCTGAAACGTGATCACTATGTGACAATTGCCGCCACATTTTTAGGCGCTCATGCATTTCCACCGGAGTATAAAGATGACAAACAAGCGTATGTCGATCGCATTTGCGATTATATGCTTCCGTACATTGCGGAGAAGAAACTTGCAACGTTTGTGGATGTATTTTGTGAGCTCGGTTATTTCGATCTGAAAGCAACAGAACAGATCATTCTGGAATCCAAACGACTTGGATTGATCCCAAAACTTCATGCAGACCAGCTCAACGCTTTCGGTGCAGTGGAACTTGGTGCAAAGCATCATGCTATTTCTGTTGATCATTTGGAAAAAACAAATGAGAGCGGTATTGCGGCATTGAAGAATTCTGAAACCATTGCGACAGTACTTCCGGGATGTTCTCTATTTCTCAATCATCGGTATGCTCCGGCGCGTTCGATCATCGATGCGGGAATTCCTCTCGCCATCGCGACCGATTTTAATCCCGGCTCGCAGATGTGTTCTTCAATGCAGATGATGATGACGCTTGCCTGCACACAAATGCAGATGACACCGGCGGAAGCGATCACGGCTGCAACACTGAACGCCGCCGCCGCACTCGGACTTTCCGGAGAGATCGGCAGCATTGAAATTGGCAAACAAGCGGACGTTGTGTTATATAACGTGCATGATTATCGTACCATTCCATATCATTACGGCATCAATCACGTATGGAAAGTGGTGAAGAATGGTGTGTTGTTGGATTTTTAGTAATGAACAGATCGAACGATTAAATTCTTCTTTCATAATTCATCCTTCATCCTTATATTGATACAGTAATCTGTTCTTTCAAAAAATCAAGTCAATTAATTCGTTAGGGGTGTTATTCCGCAGAACAACCGCGGGAAACTGAGAACATACCCTTGATGGCGCTTTCTGCGCCAGAACCACCTGATCTGGATAATACCAGCGTAGGGAAACGACAATAAAATTTTAGCTTCATCATTTTATTTGCCGTTTTCACACATTCATCAAACGTGGAAACGGCATTTTTATTTTTAAATATAATATCAAAGAGATATAAATGGAAAACACGAAACACAAAACACGAAAGACGAAACTATTTTTTTTAACCATGATAGTTTTTTCCTCGCAAATATTTGCACAGCAGGAAAAAGACTCAGTGAAATACAAACTGGATCCGGTATTGGTGACTGGAACAATCGCCAAAGAACGTGAAACGCCGGTAACATTCACCAATCTCAACAAAGGAGTGATCGAACATCGGTATTCCATGCAGGATGTTCCGGTGATGCTTTCGGAACTTCCCGCAATGATCTCGTATTCTGACGGCGGAAACGGCGTTGGGTATAATTATATCTTTTTACGTGGTTTCGATCAGCGACGTCTATCGATTATGGTGAATGGCGTGCCCCAGAACGATCCCGAAGATCATAATGTCTATTGGATCGATTTTCCCGATCTGCTTGCGAGTTCATCCAACGTGCAGGTGCAGCGCGGAGCAGGAAGTGCATTTTATGGACCGCCGGCGATCGGTGGTTCAGTGAATATTATCACCAATCCTTTCACCCCAAAACCGTACGCAAAGTTTGAAGCAATGTTCGGTTTTCAAGAATACGGCGACAGTTCACAGTCATTGCCAATGACGATGAAAAAACTTTCCGCCGCATTCAATTCCGGATTGATCGATAATAAATATATGTTCTACGGACGAATTGGAAAAATTCAATCCAACGGTTATCGAATCCATTCTGCGTTCGAAGCCGGGTCATATTTTCTCGGCGCGCTGCGATTCGATGAGAATATGACGACACGCATTCATCTCTTTGGCGGTCCGTTAACAGACCAGCTTGTCTATACAGGGTTACCAAAATTTGTGAACTCAGATAAAAAACTACGAAGAATGAATTTTTCCTATGTGGAAGACAACGGTTCAGCTATTACGTATGCAACTCCGCGGCGGCAGCAAGAGAATGAAGGATTCAATCAGCCGCATTATGAAATTTTAAATGAATGGAAAATTTCTAAAACGCAAAAATTTCATAATACATTGTTCTTTTATGACAGTCATGGATATTTTGATTATGATGGATCGTGGGCGGATGGGGCAACACTTCGTGTTGACAGTGTGCACGGATTCGTTCCTACTCCGTCAATTAAAAATGCAATCATCCGCGGCGGCGTTGATCTTGTTCAATGGGGATGGCTGCCGCGATATGAATGGGAACACGAGCAGGGAGAATTGATCATCGGAGCTGAATATCGATATCATCATGGTTCTCACTGGGGGAAAATTCAATATGCCGAAGGTCTTCCTGCAAATTTTGATCCCGATTATCGTTTTTACCAATATGATGCGTTCAAACACATGGCATCAGTCTATGTAACGGAAAACTACAAAGTTCAGGATGATATAACGCTGATGGCAAATGTGCAGTTTGCATATAATGGATATCAAATCAAGAATGAGAAATTCTTGATGAATTCATTCATTGTTCCATATTATTTTTTCAATCCGCGATTGGGATTAAATTATAACATTGATGAAGAATATAATGCATATATTTCGTTTGGCTATACATCGCGCGAGCCGCGATTACGAAATTTATATTCTGCCGAAGATTCGTACTTTGGAGCGATTCCCGGATTTGAAGCAGATACAACGGGTGGGGTAACGCAATATCATTTTGACAAGCCGATTGCAAAACCGGAACAACTATTAAATTTTGAACTCGGTCTCGGTTATAAGAGTAATATCGTT
>DMPG01000270.1 GCA_003456055.1 Bacteroidota bacterium
ATCTATCAGGACTATTTTGGGATCAGTGTCGATCTTCCGTCGTCATCTATCCGGATTCAGCCGAAACTTCCCAAAGAGATCTCTACGGTAAAATTCGGACAGCGAATCGGTGACGGAATGCTCTCCGTAGCATATCAAAAGAAAAAAGAAAAAATAATTATCACACTTGATCCACACGGTATTTCAAAGAAGTTTGATATTAATTATTTCTGGGTGTTCGAGAATGGCGATGCGGTGAATACATCGTGCGAACTGATCCCGGGAAAAATACTGACGATCGAACATACAGCAGCATCCCTAACGGTAAAGCAAGGAACGACCATCGTTACAGAGGGAAAAAATAAGCTCGGAACATTCCTTGGAAACTTTTCCGATAAAAAATATTTCATAAATACAACGCTTGCTCAACCTGATTTGAAAAAAGAATTTCCTGTGCTTCGTGGACCGTCACACCCACTGTTGACGAATAAACAAGTTCGCACGTATAATACTTCGGCAGCGCTATTGTTTGAATCTCCAGACTCTGTTGGTGATGATGCCGGTGGTAATGGTACATATCAATACCCAACAAACGAACACTTTAAAAAGGGAATCCTGGATCTGACCAACGCAGCGTTCCGGTATGATGACAAGAATCTGTATTGCACATTATCGTTTGCGAATTTATATAATCCCGGCTGGCATCCTGAGTATGGATTTCAACTGACGATAGCAGCAATTGCCATCAACACCGGAAACGGCACAGAACGAAACACCGGAATTAATTCACAATTCACGCTGGATTCCGTGCATCAATTTGATAGAATGATCGTTGTTGGCGGAGGAGTGAGAGTATTGGATCAATTGGGAAATATCCTTTGTGAATATATTCCAAAACCAGAAGATATTCAGAATACGATCGGTAATGTTAAGAGCAAATCTATTGAGTTTAGCGTCCCTCTTGAGTATCTTGGAGCACCAAATAGGAACTGGAAAATGAAAATTCTTGTCGGTGCACAAGATGATCATGGAGGAGCTGGAATAGGCGAATTTCGAGCAATCAAGAAGAATGTGAGCGAATGGCTTGGCGGGGGAAAAACGGATCAGAACGATTCGAACGTTTATGATGTTCTCATAATGAACTAACACTATCTATTAACTTTGGAGGCAGTATGTTTTTCTTAATTTTCACAGTTGTTGCAATTGTTGCGTTTGTTTCATGGCGCACCATGCGGGTCAATCCTAATACCGCAGGATCGGCAAATATTTCTTTGCTTGTCGGTTTTGGTGCCCTTCTTGTGGCACTTTCAAATTGTTTCACGGTTATCCCTGCAGGAAACATCGGTGTAGTCGACTTTTTCGGGACAGTTTCTGACAATACTTTGAAATCAGGAATTAATTTTGTCAACCCGCTTGCACGTATCGTTAAAATGTCCGTTAAGACACAAGAATTAAAAGAAGTAATGGAAGTACCGTCAAAAGAGGGTTTGACAGTTCAATTAGAAGTAAGTGTTCTGTATCATTTAAATCCCGAAAAGGCGGCCGATGTGTATAAAACAGTCGGTGAAGAGTATGAGGGAATTATTATTGAACCGCAATTTCGTTCCGTCACCCGCGGGGTGACTGCAAGTTTTTAAGCAAAGGCATTGTACACATCGGAACGCGAACATCTTTCTAAAATGATTCTGGCTGAGATCACTGCAGCAACTGCTGAACGCGGCATTACCGTTGAGTCTGCACCGCTGCGTCGCGTTACGCTCCCGGCAGGATTGTCAGCTTCCATTGAACAGAAACTGCAATCCGAACAGGAAAGCCAGCGAATGCAGTTTGTATTGACAAAGGAAAAACAGGAAGCGGATCGAAAACGGATCGAAGCACAGGGTATCTCGGATTTTCAAAAAATTGTCAATCAAGGATTGAATCAGCAATTGCTGACCTGGAAAGGAATTGAAGCAACGGAAAAACTTGCCACTTCTACCAATGCAAAGATCGTGGTGATCGGCGGCGGTAAGACAGGATTACCATTGATCTTCGACGCAAAGTAAAAAATATTTTCAAGGAATTATAAAAGAGCAGAGGAAAATGTTTTTCTTCCTGCTCTTTTTATTTTTGGACGATCAGAAAAATACCCGCACAGTCTCACACTGATTTAACTCGAAACGATTTTTTCCACTCAACGTATCCTACAATTGCCAAAACAAGATAGATTGCAAATAGGAACATTGTAAGATACAACCCCTTCATTCCATACATCACTATTGAACCGATATTCACGATCGTCCACAAGATCCAGTTCTCAATATATTTTTTTGCCATCATCCACTGCGCGGCCATGCTCAATACGGCTAAGAATGAATCAATGTATGGTAATGATGCGTCTGTAAGTCTGTGCAGAATAGAACCAAGCAGTACTGTAGCAATACCGACAAACAACATTGTAGTGCCATAGATTGTTTTTGTTCCCCACGATACTTTCAATTCTGTTTTTCTTTCACCGCCGTACAGCCATTCATACCAGCCGTACGCTTGCAGAACAATGAAGAACACCTGCAATCCCATATCCGCATATAGTTTCACTTCGTAAAAGATGAAGATGTAAATGAACACCGATATGATTCCGAGTGGATAACACCATACGTTCTGACGTGTGACTAAAAAAACAGAGAGTAATCCAAGAACGACAGCAATAATTTCTGTAAATGTCATTGCTGTTTTGAGATATGAGAATGGATTGTAAACAACAACAGCGATCCTTTTTTCACAGTAATGGAGACGATATTTTTTACCGCTTCATTGCTTGACCCTTCGCGAACACCAAGTTCAAGTGATTCGTTCTTCAATGGAAATTTCAGGCCTTGTGTCGTAATTCCCGAACATTTTCCCATTGGCATGAGGGATATTTGTTGGCCAATTTCAGAAGAGAATCGAATTTTTTTGTATACCATTTGCGCTGTACATCGTTCGTCAAAAAATTGCAAAGAGATCTTCCGATGATACTTCATCAGGATGCTGAAATTCGCCATTGTATGATCTGGCCGTTCTCCGGTTGCACCAATGATGGTTGCAGATGCGAATGAGTTCGCAAGAAGATAGTTCAATGTTTTTTCCAGATCGGTACTGTTTTGGTCCGGATTGTGGACGATCGGAACGGATGAAAAATAATACCGGGTCTTTTGCGTGATCGAATCCAGATCGCCGATAATAAAATTCGGTAAGATGTTGAATGCGCGCGCTTTATTCGCACCGCCGTCAGCACAAATAATGAATGGTTTTTTCTTCAACAGCGGAACGAGTAATTTTTGCGACGGCATTTCTCCGTTGCAAATCACCAGTGCATGTTTTTGTTTTTTCATAATGTTGTCATCCGTAACGCCTTGAATCTTAACGAGTTTTCATTTTACAATTTAACGGCTACACCGATCAGATAATTCCGTTCTGCTGCCGGAAAGAAAGAATTTCCCTCACCGTTTTGCATATATAATTTATTCAAAACATTTCTCACTTCACCTCTCAGCGAAATTTCCGCATCGCCGATTTTTGGAAGCTCACAAACTGATTCAAAATTGATGACGGTATATGCGTTATTTTCATTTTCGGTTGTATTAAAATTATCGGTATGGAACGCGCCGACATATTTTCCAACCAATGAAGTGGAAATACCTTCGTAATCATACGTGAACCGAATATTCCCTACAAAACTTGGAAAACCTGCGATCGGATTATTATCAAGTTTTTCTTTGTGCGAATAGTTTACATTTGCAACCGAACTATCAAGAATGATTGTTGTAAAATCGATGATCTTATTCAATGATAATGCTGCATTTCCGCTGATCACAAATTGTTCCAATAAACGAACCGTTCCGTCAACTTCTACGCCAAGATGACGAGTACGCGGTGCATTACCATACACAGGATTTCCGAAAATATCAACCTGCCCGGATTTTACAAGCTCATTGGTGAATTCCATCCAATACACATTACCAGACCATTGAACGGTATTGCTCTTGTAACCGAGACCAAGTTCAAAATTTAATAGTTGTTCCGGTTTTGCAATCGGCTTGTCAAAATGATATTGCGTTACCCCACCCGTTGTATCTGCTTCAAAT
>DMPG01000104.1:0-374 GCA_003456055.1 Bacteroidota bacterium
TTCCCGTTTCATCCGGCTATATCACGAGAAGAACCGATATGGTCTCCTTCCGGAAAGTTACTCGCCTTTTTGGAATACAGCCGGAATGAAGGAATTGACTATTTGGGTGCAAAGATCATTGATATTGCCGGTGGACGTCGTATTCAAGATCTTGGTGAGGGAGTTGTTGATTATTGGCTTTCAGATTCTCTTGTGACCATTGTTCGCAATTCTTCCAAGGATAAAAAATTTCCAAAGTATAATGAGACACATCTTCTCAATATCCGCTCCGGAGAAGAGAAGATATTTTTCAGAGATACCATTTATGCTATTCCACTTTTACAGAATACAGCAATTGGTTATATCGATGAGAAATCTGATGTTTACATCGTCAC
>DMPG01000104.1:436-7528 GCA_003456055.1 Bacteroidota bacterium
GCGAACAGAACGGCGTTGTGGAAAATAGATTTGCGAACCCGAAAAAAAACAAAGCTCATGAATATTTCACCTGGAGATAATCTCAAATTTTACAGAACTGAATATGCAGACAAGGTTTTGACCTACACAAAGCAGCGGCGAAAAACGAGCATTGTAAAGATAGATAATTTGTTTAAGCAATAATTTTTTACTGGAGTATCAAAGAAAGTAAACGAGATGATTGGTCAAACAATTTCACATTACAAAATTATCGAAAAACTTGGCGAGGGTGGAATGGGTGTTGTCTACAAAGCCCAGGATACGAAACTCGACCGCTTCGTTGCATTAAAATTTCTTCCGGATCATGTAAAGAATGGTTCCAATGAATTGGAACGTTTTATGCAGGAAGCAAAAGCTGCCGCATCGTTGAACCATCCGAATATCTGCACGATCTACGGTATCGAAGAGTCTGAAGGGAAACATTTCATTGTCATGGAATTCGTTGATGGACAAACGCTGCAGGAAAGAAAAACGACACTATCGCAAAAACAGGCACTCGATGTAGGAATACAGATTGCTGAAGGACTTTCCGCTGCACACGAAAAAGGGATTGTTCACCGTGATATCAAACCGGAAAATATCATGATCCGGAAAGATGGTATCGTGCAAGTGATGGATTTTGGACTGGCAAAACTACGAGGTGCGTCGCGACTGACCAAAGAAGGAAGCACTGTTGGGACCGCTGGTTATATGTCTCCAGAACAAGTACAGGGACAGGAGACTGATCACCGTTCGGATATTTTTTCGCTCGGTGTTCTTTTATATGAAATGCTTGCAGGACAGATCCCATTCAAAGGTGTCCATGAGACGGCGATTGCGTATGAGATCGTGAATGTCGATTCGCCGCCGATGTCCTCCGTAAAACCGGATATCACTCATGAACTTGACACTGTAATACTTGAATGTCTGGAAAAAGATCCGAAAGAACGTGCACAGTCTGCCAGTCAGATCGCGCTCGATCTGAAACGATGCAGACGTGAATCAAGCCGGTCTCGAGCAAGCCGTACGATGTCAGCACGACCGAATATTTCTTCATCACAGATAAACTTTACATCCAATGATGTGGAACAGACAGACGAAAATATTGTCAATAAAAAAAGATTTCCCTGGCTCATCATCGCTATTGTTGCAGTAGTTATGCTAGCGCTGGGATTTGTCATTTCAACATTGTTTGTACCTGCCAAGGTCGAAACATCTGCTCCAGTAATAAGTGCAAATATCACGCTTCCAACAGGACTAAAGTATAACGATGGATTGGGAGGTCACTCCGCCATATCACTGGACGGTTCGAAGTTTGTTTTTTCGGGGACCGATTCATTACTTCGACTTGGTTTGTGGGTCCGTCCGCTCAATTCACCGGAGGCGAAAATGCTTATTGGAACGGAAAATGCACAATACCCTTTCTGGTCGTACGACAGCCGCTCGATTGGTTTCTTCGCGGACGGAAAACTAAAGACCATTGATGCGAATGGGGGACCAGTCATGTCTCTTGCATCTGCTCCATTCGGTCGGGGTGCGGCATGGAGCAAATCTGGAGAGATCGTCTATTGTCCTTCAGTGGTCGATTTCAATCTGTTTGTCGTTGCCTCAACAGGAGGAAATCCCAGGGTAGTCACTCAATTCGATTCCACAACAAAAGCAGTTCCGCGATTTCCGTTCATGTTCCCGGATGGGGATCATTTCCTTTTTTCCATGATAACGCTGGGGAACAATGCAACCCATTCTGATCTCCATATTGGTTCCCTCAAAGAAGGAACGACAAAGAAGATCCTCGATGAAAGTTCATTCGGCATTTACGCATCGGGATTCCTTTTCTCATTTCGTCAGGGAACCATCATCGCACAGAGGTTCGATCCTCAAACATTCGCTATAACAGGAAAACCGGTAGCGATCCAGGGAAATGTCAATTCGTGGCCTCCGCGGGGCAAGGCAGATTTTTCGGTCAGTGAGAATGGACTGCTAGTCTATACACTTGGCGGTGCTGCCCGTTCCAGTGAACTTTTTTGGATTAATAGGCAGAGCACAACCACACCGATCGGAAATTTCGATCCATTCTTATCTATTCGGCTTTCTCCGGATAATACCAAGATCGCCTACGATCAGATCGATGCGAAAGGGGAACAACCGACCGTCTGGATTTTTGATCTCGCCAGTTCCGTAAGGACCCGCCTGACATTCGATGTTGATGGAGGGAGTACGCCAGTTTGGTCCCGCGATGGATTGATGATCTATTATAATGCTGATCGCAATGGAAGCAAAGCAAATATCTTTGTGAAACGTTCGGACGGTTCCGGTGAAGTGAAACTGTTCCTTTCCGGCGAAGATAATACGGTGGGTTATGTCTGTCAGGATGTTTCTCCGGACGGCCGATATCTTTTAGTGACTGTCGGAAATGAATCCGGGAAGGAGTTGGGTGTCGTCGATCTGAGTGATACTGTGAAACAAAGGACGATACAGAAATTGCATATCAATGGTTCGACTGCCTGTTTTTCTCCGGACGGAAAATGGATCGCTTACCACATCACTGAATCTGGTACCGCAAAGATGTATGTTGCATCATTCAGAGGGATCGAGGGAAAATGGCTGCTTCCGTCGGAAGGCGGAGCAAATCCGTACTGGGTGAAGAATAGGATCATTTACTATTCCAATGCGAATGACAGCTACGAAGGATGCGAAGTTACGTTCCCGAACGGCAGTCCTGTCTTTGGGCAGCCATCATCTCTTTTTGAGAGTGGTCGGTCACAGAATGCGTATCTCTACGGTGTTTCCAAGGATGGGGATCAATTCCTCGGATTCCGTCCCGCCAATGCCGGAGTCGGCAGTAATATCTCTCTGCTCGTGAACTGGAAGGGACTGGTCGATGCAGAACAAAAGAATTGATTCATTGAATCAATTCTTGATTGACACATTGAAATGCACAACGTTTTTCGATGTGTCAATAATTCATTCAGCAAATGAAAAAATTTTATGATCGATCAAACAATATCTCACTATAAAATCCTCGAGAAACTTGGTGAAGGGGGAATGGGTATTGTCTACAAAGCCCACGACACCAAGCTTGACCGATTCGTCGCATTGAAATTTTTACCTCAGTACGTATCATCAGATACAAAGGAAAAAGAACGCTTTTTTCAAGAGGCACGCGCTGCTGCAGCGCTCAACCATCCGAATGTTGCCGTTATCCACGAGATTAGCGAATACGAAGGACGATTCTATCTTGCAATGGAATGTATTGAAGGACAGACGTTGAAGAAGATTGTTGAACATGGTGAACGATTTTCCAACAAAAAAGTCCTTGAAATTGCGATTCAAATCTGTGAAGGGTTGGCCGCTGCACACGAAAAAAGTATTGTCCATCGTGATATCAAGTCCGACAATATTATGGTGACACCCAAAGGACTTGTAAAAATTATGGACTTTGGACTTGCCAAAGTAAAAAATTCAACGAACCTCACTAAAATAGGATCAACTCTCGGTACAGCAGCGTATATGTCACCGGAACAGGCACGAGGTGAAGAAGTTGACAATCGGTCAGATATCTTTTCTCTTGGTGTTGTGATCTATGAATTATTTGCAGGGAAACTCCCGTTCAGAGGTGAACATCAGGCAGCATTAATGTATTCACTCGTCAATGAAGATCCTCAGCCGCTAGCACAATTCAATGAGAATGTCTCGCCTGAGATTGAAAGAATTATTTCCAAAACGCTTGCCAAAGATGTTGAGGATCGGTATCAGAGTGTCGATGATTTGCTTGCAGACTTGAGAAGAGAACGGAAAAATATCGAGTATGCAAAAGCGGATTATATTAAAATGAGTTCTTCAGCATCTCAATTAAAAAGTATACAATTAAAAAAGAATCTTCGTCGTTACTACATTACTGGATCAATACTTATAGTATTGTCGGTTGTTGCTGCATACGTATTAATCTTCAAACAAGAAGGGGCAGTCAACTCGATCGCAGTTTTGCCGTTCACGACCACCAGCACAGAATCTTCGGCAGAAATTTTGAGTGATGGCATTACGGAAGGAATCATCAATAATCTAGCCAGTCTACCTTCGTTGACTGTGAAATCGCGGAATTCTGTCTTTCGCTATGCAGGAAAAGATATCGATGTTCAGGAAGTTGGAAAAAAACTCAATGTGAAAGCGGTGATTCTTGGTCGAATCATTCAGAACGGTGATAATTATTCAATCAGTGTTGAGTTGGTGGATGCAAGCAATGAACGTCATCTCTGGGGTGCACAATATACCAAACGAGCATCGGATATCAATACATTACAGGGAGAACTCTCCAGGGATATTTCGGAACAACTTCAGGTGAAGCTCACCGGTGAAGAAAAGAAACGACTTACCAAAAATAATACAGAAAATTCTGAGGCATATACACTCTACATAAAAGGGAGTTTTTATCTTAACAAGCGAACGTTTGATGGATTGAAAAAGGGGATTGAATATTTTGAGCAAGCTGTTATCAAAGATCCTAAGTATGCGCTTGCCTATACTGGAATTGGCGATGGATATGCTCTCCTTGTCGATAACTATTACATCCGCGCCGAGGAAGGTTACCCCAAGGCAAAACAGGCTGTACTAAAAGCGCTGGCTATAGATAATGATCTTGCTGAAGCACATGCATCACTAGCAAATGTGCTGAGTTCATACGAAAGAAAATGGGATGAAGCTAAAGAGGAATATAAAAAGGCAATAGAGCTTAATCCGAATTATTCAACAGCGCATCATTGGTATGCATTAATCTTATGCAATCAAAAATTCTTTGAAGAAGCAATGCGTGAAATCCTCCGTGCCCAGGAGCTTGATCCGCTTTCGATGAGAATCAATCAAAATGTAGGATTTATTTTTTACAACGAACGCTACTACGATAAATGCATCGAGCAGCAAATAAAGACTATCGAAATAGATTCGACTTTTCCCGGACCGCATGCTCTTATGGGAGATGCTTTTTTTATGAAGAAGCAATATGATAAAGCTCTTCATGCATACCAAGATGAAATTCGTTTAACAGGTGACAGGACATCAATCTTTTATATCGCATGCGTTTATGCAGTGACTGGACGGAAAAAGGAAGCACTGAAATTGTATAATGAACTGAAAGAAATATCCAGACATTCCTATATTCCAACCTCTTTTTTCGCGTATATGCAATTGTATTTAGGGAATGATGATGAAGCGATTCTATTGTTGCAAAAGGCAGTCGATGAAAAAGATCCGATCGTAACCAGCTTGCTTACTGAACCGAAGTTGGATCCTCTCCGTTCAGATCCACGATTCAACGAACTTTTGAAGAAAGTGAATCTAATTCAATGATTGGTCAAACTATTTCGCACTATAAGATTCTTGAAAAGCTCGGCGAAGGGGGAATGGGCGTTGTGTACAAAGCACAAGATACCAAGCTTGATCGTTTTGTTGCACTGAAATTTCTTCCTCAACACCTTGCTGCATCGGAGCAGGATAAAGCACGCTTTATTCAGGAAGCAAAGTCCGCGTCGGCTTTGAATCATCCGAACGTCTGCACGATTCATGATATTTCAGAACACGACGGACAATTGTTCATCGTCATGGAATTTGTCGATGGGAAATCTCTCAAAGAGAAAAAAGAGAATCTTGGACAAAAGCAGATCCTTGAAATTGGAATTCAGGTTGCCGAAGGATTGGCCGCTGCCCATGAAAAAGGAATAGTTCATAGAGATATCAAACCGGACAATGANNTACAGATCATGGATTTCGGCTTGGCAAAATTATACACATCGGGAAATGTTTCCCGATTGACAAAAGCCGGAACGACGATGGGAACGATGGGCTATATGTCTCCTGAACAGGTGCAGGGATTAGATGTCGATCATCGAACTGATATCTTTTCTCTCGGTGTTGTTCTATACGAATTGCTTGCAGGGGAATCACCATTCAAAGGCATACACGAAACAGCAATCATGTATGAGATCGTCAATGTTGATCCGTCACCGATCTCTGCAGTAAAAGAAGGGACCGATCCGGAACTCGACCATATCATTCTTGAATGTCTGCAAAAAGAAAAAGATGATCGCTGCCAGTCAGCAAAAGAATTGGCAAAGGATCTGCGAAAGATAAAAAAATCGACTGGCCATACAAACAGCAGGGCATATTCCGTTCTGCGGTCCAAAAGTCATCCGCAGTCCGCTCCAAAATCGAACAACGCTCCGTCCGGCTCGTTTGTTTTGGAGATCATGAACCGCAGGCTCGATCTCTCGAATATCTTCGGTTCATCCATGCTTCCGTGGATCATCATCCTGCTGCTCTCCGTCTCTTTTGTATCAGCGTGGATCATCTTCCGTCAGCCGGATTCGGATACCATCATCTCAAGATTCATGCTGGATATCGGCGATGATAAAGTGCTCGACATCAGCGCATATCCTGCTCTCTCCATTTCGCATGACGGCACGATGATCGTCTATAAAGCGAACAACCGCTTCTATCTCCGGAGAATGAACACGCTGGAATCCACGCCCATCGAAGGGATCGAGAATTGTTCCTCGCCGTTCTTCTCGCCGGATGATAAATGGCTGGGCTACTTCCGGAACGGTAAATTGGAAAAGATTTCTGTCACCGGAGGGACTCCCATCGTGCTTGCTGAATCCATGGACAACAGGGGCGGAACATGGGGAAAGAACGGCGAGATCGTCTTCTCACCGTTCGCTGTCACAGAATTGAAGATGGTCTCCGGTGTCGGAGGTCCGGCCAAAAGCATCACAAAGATCGATTCAGCACAGAATGAACGGACCCACCGCTGGCCCTCCTTCATGCCGGACGGCACACATGTTCTGTTCACTGTCGGGCTTATCTCAAGTCCCGATTATTATGAGAACGCCCGCATTGACGTTGTCGATATCGAAACAGGAGAACGAAAGACGGTCTTCCGTGGTGCGAGCAACGCAAAATATATCGAGACGGGACATCTTTTTTTCTCACGGTCTGGGATCCTCTATATTGTGCCGTTCGATGTGGATAAGTTGGAAGTGACGGGACAGCCGGTTCCAGTGGTGCAGGGAGTGTACAGCGAGA
>DMPG01000295.1:0-464 GCA_003456055.1 Bacteroidota bacterium
AAAATATGATAATCTGTTTGCATTAAAGAAATTTGAGCAAATGATGGGATATAGTGGATATTTTAAGATTCGTTTTGGTTCCTATCGGATTGGTGTAAAATATGAAAATGATATTCTAACGTTTGAAAGGGTATTGCATCGAAAAGAAATCTATCGTTTTTTCCCTTGATTAATCCCGCTTAGTGCGGGATTTTTAATTTTGTAGAACGAGCAAGGTTTTCGTATATTTTTGCAGTATGAAATGTTTAATAAGTTGACCGGCACTTTTAGGTGACGGTCATCTACAAAAAAAGGAAATCCATGGCCACTAAAGTTTATATCGAAGACCTCTCAAAACATGTCGGAGAAAATGTTACACTTCAAGGTTGGTTATACAACTTACGATCAAGCGGAAAAATTAAATTCTTGCTTCTTCGTGATGGTACCGGAATTTGTCAGGGTGTTGTTGTAAAATCCGTTGTTGG
>DMPG01000295.1:475-2131 GCA_003456055.1 Bacteroidota bacterium
ATGTCAGGAACAATTCGTGCTGAACAGCGCGCACCCGGCGGTTATGAAATGGATGTAACGAATGTCGAAATAATTTCAATCGCAAAAGAATATCCCATCACACCAAAAGAACATGGTGTTGAGTTTCTTGCAGATCGTCGTCATCTCTGGCTGCGATCTTCACGCCAGCATGCAATTATGCGTGTACGCCACGAGATCATTCGATCGATCCGTGAATTTTTTGATGGAAGAGGATTCACACTTCTTGATGCACCAATCTTTACTCCCGCAGCATGCGAAGGAACATCAACGTTGTTTGAAACAGATTATTTTGATCTCGGGAAAGCATACTTAACGCAATCCGGACAATTATACGGTGAAGCCGGAGCAATGGCACTTGGAAAAGTATATGTGTTTGGTCCGACCTTCCGTGCAGAAAAATCCAAGACACGCCGTCATCTTACGGAATTCTGGATGGTGGAACCGGAAGTTGCATTCAATGATCTGAATGACAATATGGATCTTGCGGAAGAATTTTTGGAACATATTGTAACAAGTGTTTTGAAGAATCGTATGCCTGAACTGGTTGCGCTTGAACGAAATGTTAAAGTGTTGGAATCAGTNNACAGTGAAGCGTCCGTTACCGCGAATTTCGTATGATCAGGCAGTCGAAATTCTTCACAAGAATGGCGTTGAGTTCGAGTGGGGAAATGATCTCGGTGCTCCGGATGAGACAATTATTTCACAACAGTTCGACCGCCCGGTGATGGTGCATCGATATCCTTCTGCAATCAAAGCGTTCTATATGAAGCGTGATCCGAACAATGATAAACTTGCTCTCGCGGTTGATGTTCTGGCGCCGGAAGGATATGGAGAAATTATCGGCGGAAGCCATACTGAAGATGATTATGACGTTCTGCTTGAACGATTGAAAGAGCATAATCTCCCTCAGGAAGCATTCGATTGGTATTTGGATCTGCGGCGATATGGTTCTGTACCGCATTCAGGATTTGGAATGGGGATCGAAAGAACTGTCTCCTGGATCTGTGGTCTTGAACATATTCGTGAAACAATTCCATTTCCACGAATGATCTATCGTTTGACACCGTAAAGAAAATATGGAAGATGAAGTACTATGAATGAAAGCCCTCAGGAGTATATCGAACGGATTTTAAGTAATCTTGAAGGAAAAGATGCGTTTAAGGTTCTTAAAACTACACCAAAAAAGATCAGACAGTTGATAAAAGGTGTTAAGAAGAAAGTACTTACTAAGAAATCAACGCCGGAACGATGGTCTATTGCAGAGATCATTGCACATCTTGCAGAGACTGAATTAGTATTAGGGTGGAGATATCGTTCGATTGCTGAAAAAAACGGAGTAGTCATTCAGTCATTTGAACAGGATGATTGGGCAAAGAATTCTCGCTATGGAAAATCTGACGTTGAAGAAATGCTGGAAATGTATTCCGTACTTCGAAAAGCAAATCTAAAATTCCTTACCGGACTTCCCAAAGAAAAACTTGAAAACTTTGGGATGCATCAGGAACGGGGAAAAGAAACGATTGCACATATTATGAATTTGGAAGCCGGGCACGATCTAAATCATTTTAAACAGATTAAAAAGATTTTAAAGAAATAAACTTATCATTGTAAGACAGACAGGAATGTCTGTCCTAC
>DMPG01000295.1:2219-2567 GCA_003456055.1 Bacteroidota bacterium
ATACGAATGCTGTTAAATATCATCAGACCGGATTCTGGGACAATAACATACGATGGAAAACCGTTCAGTGATTCAATACGGAACCTGATCGGTTATTTACCAGAAGAACGCGGATTGTATAAAAAGAATGGACTCCTTGATACGATCATCTATTTTGCGACACTGCGAGGAATTTCACCGAATGAAGCAAAGAAAAAAGGGATGGAATGGCTTGAACGATTNNAAACGAAAAGTTGAAGAGCTATCGAAAGGAAACCAACAAAAGGCACAATTCATCACTACAATACTTCACAATCCGGATCTGGTGATTCTAGACGAACCGTTTTCCGGTCTCGATCCAGTAAACCG
>DMPG01000009.1 GCA_003456055.1 Bacteroidota bacterium
ATATAATAATTATTAATTTTGAAGCAAAAGAATGAAAGTGTTAAGGTACTTACGACACTGGTTTTTAATATTTTGCGTAGTTTGGTACCACTGGCCTACGCAAAACATTAGAACATTGCCTATTTATTTGTATTTATTCGTAATTCGATAGTTCTTCGAGAAATCACTTTGATGACAAAAGTGATGGCTCTAAAAATAAGTTCAAACGATGCTTGATTTATTGGAGTCGACAATCCCCCGCATTCGAAGTGTTTTTGTGTTCATATGATTTTTAGAANNTTTAAATAAATATTTAATGCATACCAAATCGTACCTACTGGCTATATATCTAATAATTTATTCCGCCTTCGAATGCGGGGGATTGGTTGTTCCATCGTGTTCAGAACACGATGAACAATATTGTCATATATATTTTTTTGTTTATAGAGTTTGTATTCGTTTNNTCACAATAAATATGTTTTGATTTCAAAATCATTTATCAGGTTTGCCAGTTGTGTTTACAACACAATGAACATAATTGTCATATTATCTTATTTTTTAACAATTGTGTATTTGTTTCTGTGATGTTGTTGAAGTGCATCCATTTTCTACGCTGTCAATGGGATTCTCTATGGAATCTCATTGTCATTATGTAGCGAAAGGGCTATTTTAGCTATCGCTAAAGAATATCTGAACGTAATTTGATTACGTTGTTCTTTTCTCTCTCAAAATTCTATATAGATTTAGCGAGGAATCAAGTGTGAGTCATTTGCATAATGAATAATAAATATTGGCGATCTATATCTATGTAATATATATAATACAATGAGTACAAAGAATAAAGAATTTCTTATAGTTCATTATTTGTTGGTTGAACCGAAACCGATTCGTTTCGATTAGCAGCAGCTTCGGCAGCCAGTCGTATTGCAATATTCTTTGGGTTGAGAGGACAATTGTTGAAACTGATGCGTAGATGATCAGTACGGGTGCACTTGCATTGCGTAGGCACCCTCCGCTGCTTTCGTTCACCAACGTTGGCAGTAACAACACTGCGTTTTGCGTTGCGTTTTCTTTTAGGTTGTTGCGGAGCAGCGATGGCAATGCCGTGGCCGTAGTCATCTCCCTTCTTCTTCGCCAAGCTGTTGTGTAATCGTAATTGCATCAGTCTTATCTTTTTGCTTGCCGTTCTTCTAATCTTCTGTATTTTCGTTCTTTGCCGCAGGAGATTGTACAGTTTGAATTTATCTTCTCTTTTTGCCCATTGAATAGTTACGGCATCTGTGTTGCATGTCGACAGCGGAAACAACATCGCAAAGATTCGCTTCATGGCCAGCTCGTATCCCACAGAGTCGATGATAACTACCAAGGAATGACGATCGAAGAGGGAATATGTTTTTGAGAATACAATGTTCTTTGGAGAATGTTTCGTAAAAGCGCGGTTCAAGGCTTCATTCTTTTGGGAGTCGAAAGGATGCATCATCATTAGTAAGTTTTCGCGTGAGGTGTAGTTGTCATGATTAACCTTCAACTCATCGTATATCTTTTTGTTGATTGGATTTTTCAGACTACGAAATTTGGAGCGAATTGAATCCGGTGATTTGCGTCGTGAATCCATGCGGAAGTTGCACCAGGAAGGGTTACAATTGCCATGCATATCGAAGTGATGATCGAATGCTGCCTTCAATGCCTTTGCAAATTCTTCTTCTGATTTGCTTCTGTTCTGTTTGACCGCGTATCCAAAATTTCTCATGAGACATTCGCAGTCTGTTTTGTTCATGCCCTTGATGTGTTTTTCGGCTTTGTACAACTGCGTACCGTATACTCGACGACGGTGTGATGGGTCAACGAGGATTCTTGTAACTTTGTGAATATGATCAGGTAATCTGCCTGTGCTCTTCAATGTATTATCGGCCTTGTGTTTTATAACAGCCCTGGAGGTCGAGTCATCGTCGCTGACAAACGTATCGATCCAAGCAATTCCCGAATTCCAAACTTGTTTAACGCAATCCAAAATACCTTCAGGTTCCATGCTTTTGCTTGATTCAGTCCAGTTTTTTGCGCATCGATGTGTCGGCGGTAAGTGATTGCCTTCTGGATATTTTTTGTTATTGTCATGGCACGTTCTGCACAATTTAGAGAAGTACTTGAATGCGACTACCTTTTTGGTAAGGCCGCCGCACATCGTTGTCTGTCCACTTTGAGAATTAAAAGTCATCCTTGATCCACCCCCCTGCCAGCCAGTGTCTCCGCTACAAGCTATGGGTACCCTTCCATTTTTGTGCGGAATTGTACCGGTTTTTTTGTCGCCTCTACCTCCTTGCGTAAGTTTTCGGAGCAGCATTGTTGAGCAATTAATTGTTCAGTCTCACCAACCTTGTTTTGTATTTTTTTCCAAATGCGATAGTTCCCTTCCGAAACGCGAATACCAAGAAGACCGAGAAATGTAGACATGCTCCTTAAACCTTTGCCCAGGATTTGCATCGCCAGAACAAAGCAGAAGTTTATTTTGAAGTTTTCGGACGTATCAATTTTGGAATCATCTATGCGTTCAGGAGCAACAGAGAAATTGTGTCCGCGGTTGCATTGGAAGGTAAGAACGGTCGCGAGCTTGTAAGTTTTTTGCTGCACGGTTATGTAACCAACTCTTTTCTTCGATGCGCACAACTTACACGACATGTTTTTTTCTGTTTTTCGTTTCAATTCTGGGAATGAAATTAGTTTCACGGAATCCCGATCGAGATCAAAATATGAATGCTTAGACGTGAATCCTTCCTCTTCATGTTCATCTTCACTTGCAATTGAAATGTCTTCAATGTTGTCCAAATACATGTCGTCATCTTCATCGTTGCCATGCAGAGTAAGTGAATTTAACAAAGCACAAACTGTGAAAGGGTCTTCGATTGTATTTGACTTGTTTTCCTCATTTTTATCATAATTATTATCACAAATTGCGTCGTTGCTAAAAGGTAAGTGCCCCGGAATC
>DMPG01000283.1:0-3482 GCA_003456055.1 Bacteroidota bacterium
GTCCCGCTTTGCTTGACCAGACAGGATCGGTGAGAAAATTCAATCCTTCCATTTGGATCAATGCGGTTGAATGACCGATCCATGTTACGGTATATGATTTATTTTCTTTGAAGATCGAACCGTCATTCACTTCTCTTGGAATATCGAATTTCGGTGTGCTTGAGAAAAAATCACCGAGTTTTCCAGCAATCCATGGAGCCATTTCGTTGAATCCTGCTTCAGCAAAATCAGGATCGGTGTTGATGAATCCGTTCTCGCCGTGATGAGACGGCAGTCCGGATCGTTCTTGCGATAATAACGATATGGATGGAAGCATAAACGGAGTGACAATTATTTTTTTTAAGAGTGACCTGCGGTTCATAGTTGAAATTTCTAGCTTAAATTACTTGAAGTGCAAGTAAAGGAAAAAAACACTCTTCAACAACGTATTTTTGAATGAATTGTTGCAATGTGTAAATCACACATTCTGGTCTGGTTGAAAAACTCAAAAAAATAGCAAAGCGCTAGTATTGCGCTCTAAATAAACTTTGTCAATATTATTCAGTTACTTCATAAAAAGGCTAACAAACAAATGGCTGCTTCTACAATTCAAATATTTCTTCCCGACGGAAATCCTCGCGGTTTACGAATCGCAAAAGTAACAACAAGGAATATAGAGGTTCTTCAAGTCCCTCGAGTTCACCTTGATGATACAACTAAACGTCCCGAGTTATCAAATGTCGGAATATATTTTCTATTTGGAAATTCTGACGAAGATACTTCACCAATTGTCTATATAGGCGAAGCAGAGGATGTTCTCGTAAGACTGAGTCAACACAATAAAACCAAAGATTTTTGGCAATGGGCGTTTGTATGTATTTCACGAGCACAAGAATTTACAAAGGTTCACGTAAAGTATCTTGAATGGTTATGTCATCAAACAATTGAAAAGGTTGGACGTTTTCAAATTGATAATAAAGGGGAGCCAACCTGTCCACACATATCTGAAGCACTTAAAGCAGATTTAGCAGACTACTTTGATACAATTCGTATTTTAACTTCTACATTAGGTTTTCCGTTTCTTGAAGATATTGAGGCATCATCAAAAGAACGACTTCTTCATTGTAACGGAAAAGATGCAGAAGCAAAGGGAAAATATCTTGAAGACGGCTTAGTGGTATATAAAGGATCGACTGCAAATCTTGAGGAAGCACCCGCATCAAAAGGCACCTGGGTTGCGAAACTTCGGCAAACTCTTGTTGAGAACAAAACTCTTGTTCAATCTGGTAAAGTGTATATCTTCACTAAAAATCATATTTTTAACTCTCCAAGTGCAGCAGCTGTAACAGTTCTTGGTCGATATGCAAATGGTTGGAAAGAATGGAAATATGAAAATGGTAAAACACTCGACGAAGAAATACGTCAAAATATATAAATTTTATTCATACACAGAAATATAGAGATTTATTCAGGAATAGCCTCTTGTTTCTCTTTTTGCATCCACACACATTTTTCTTTATTCTTTTACAGTAACAGAATCCTTTCTATCTTTGGGATTGGAAACGAAAACTATTCGCAAGAACCATAAAAGCATTTCCGAGACACTGTCTCGGAAATTGTTGAATAACTCAAAGTGTCTGTAAGGAAATATTCGATGAGTGCAGAAATTATCTCCGAACGCCAGTATAAAACGTGGCTTACCGAACTCAAAAATAAAGTCCGCAATACTCAGATTAAAGCTGCCGTTACGGTAAACGTAGAACTTCTTTATCTTTATTGGGAACTCGGTGCCGATATTGTTTTAAAACAATCTGAAACAAAATGGGGCGATCGTTTCCTATCACAATTGAGCAAAGATTTAACTTCAGAATTTCCTGAAATGAAAGGATTTTCAGAACGAAATTTGAAATATATCCGGCAATGGTTCAGTTTTTATACATCTGTACCTTCTGTAGTAATTGGGCAACAACCTGTTGCCCAATTGGAGAAACAACCTGTTTCGCAATTACCGGCCGAAAAAAGCCAACAAGCGATTGGCCTCATTGGGCAGCAGCCTGTTGCCCAAATCATGCAAATTCCGTGGGGACATAATATCGCCATTATTGCAAAGTGTAAAACAATTGATGAAGCAATGTATTATGTACAAAATACCGTTACGCACGGATGGAGCCGCAGCGTACTGGTTCACCAGATAGAAAGCGGTTTATTCCAAAGGGAAGGACGCTCTGTAAATAACTTCTCGCTCACGCTCCCCTCACCTCAATCCGATCTTGCACAACAAACGATCAAAGATCCATACGTTTTTGATTTTTTAAGCATGACGAAAGAGTATAATGAGCGGGATTTGGAATTAGGTTTGGTAAAACACCTCACGCAGTTTCTCTTGGAACTGGGAGCCGGTTTTGCATACGTAGGAAGACAAATTCAGATCATTGTCGGTGAGAAAGATTTTTTTCTTGATCTTCTCTTCTATCATACACAGTTACATTGTTATGTGGTTGTGGAATTGAAAACCGGAGATTTTGAACCGGAGTATGCGGGCAAACTCAATTTTTATATAAAAGCGGTCGACACACAATTTAAAAAAGAAGGTGATCAGCCAACCATCGGTATTCTTCTTTGTAAAAAGAAAGATAAACTTGTTGCCGAATATGCATTGAGCGACATTAATAAGCCAATTGGTGTATCGGAATATCAGCTAACACACTCCTTGCCCGATAACCTTAAACCGAGTCTGCCAAGTATTGAAGAAATTGAAAGAGAATTGGATGGCAATAATCGGTAACAAAATATAACGCACCTCATCTCTATTATCTCTCCTTGCATCCACACACATTTTTCTTTATTCTTTCAGAGCAACAGCATCTTTTTTTTGTTTCACTGCATCATATCAATGACCAAAACACTCGACATACAGACCGAACACCATCTTATCGCCAAGGTAAAACAGGGTGATGAGCGCGCATTTGCGCAATTGGTAAAGCAATACGAGCAGATGGTGTATGGTTTTGCATTCAAACTGTGCAGAGATAAGGATAAAGCGGAAGAATCGTTCCAGGATACGTTCATCAACGTCTATCGCAAGATCGATCAGTTCGATTCACGGTCGAAGTTCTCTACCTGGCTCTATACTATTGTTGCCAACAATTGTTTGATGAACCGGCGAAAACGAAAATTGGACGGACTGATGGAATCGTTCGACGATGTGCCGGATGTGAACGATGAACAGGTGCAGAAACAGCTGCAGTCGTGGGACGATTCACCGATTGAAACATTGATGAACAAAGAACTGCGCAAAACAATGGACGATGCAATTCAGGAATTACCGGATGAATACAAAGTTGTTTTTGTTCTGCGCGATCTGGAAAACAGAACGGCGGAAGAGACAGCGAAGATCTTGAAGCTTTCCGTTCCGGCGGTTAAATCGCGGCTGCGACGTTCGCGAATGTTTTTACGGCATAAACTACACGGAGTGATGCAACATCATTAATATGAAACAACGA
>DMPG01000283.1:3540-8147 GCA_003456055.1 Bacteroidota bacterium
ATGCGAGAATTGCTCCGCCCTGCTCGATTCGTTGAAGAAGACGGTCTTTTTGTACCGATCGTATCCCGCGCCGGCATTAACTGCAAAAGCCAAAAAAGACCTCTTTGCCGTTATACGGCTGGATAAAAAATATCCGAAAAAACCTGTCCGCCGCTGAATCCTTTTGTAGTATCGCTGCATCATATCCGTAGAATTAATACACAAATCATTAAATATTTTTATATAGAGGATTTACCATGATCACCAATATTGGCGCAATAGAACGACCGATCCGCATCGCACTCGGATTACTGATCACATCACTCGCATTTTGGGGTCCGGAAACACCATGGGCGTACGTTGGATTAATTTTTGTTGTTACCGGATTTATGAAATATTGCCCTATCTGGCATATCACCGGTATTAATACAAATAAAAAAATTGAAACTGAAAAACTGAAATAAATAATAAAAATCATATGCTCCCAAACAGAGTTTGGGAGCAAGAACAAAAAATAAAAGGTACAACAATGTCTGAAGCACTCACTAAAGATACATTCATCAAAAAAGTATTTGATTACGAAAACAATAAGGATTGGAATTTCAGCGGCGAACTTCCTGCTGTGGTCGATTTTTGGGCACCGTGGTGCGGTCCCTGCAAAATGGTCGGACCGATCATTGAAGAGTTGTCCGAAGAGATGAAAGGACAGGTCAATTTCTATAAAGTGAATACTGATGTAGAACAGGAGCTCGCAAGTGTGTTCGGTATCCGTTCGATCCCTTCGCTTCTCTTTATTCCCAAAGAAGGAAAACCGATGATGGCTGCCGGTGCGCTTCCGAAGAATGAATTGAAAAAAGTCATCAACGAAAATTTATTGACGAAAAAGATCATCACGGTATAAAAATAATTGAGGATCTATGCCAACGTATGAATATCGCTGCGATGATTGCAGCAAAGAATATGAAGTCTTTCACAAAGTGAGAGAAATTGAAGACGATGTTCTCTGTCCGGTGTGCAACTCGGTATCGCATACACGGTTAATGTCCGTCACGGGAATGTCGATGAACGGGTATTCATCGGCATCATCTTCTTCAAGTTACAGTTCGTCAGATTCGTGCAGCAGCGGGGGTTGCTGCAGCGGCGGATCATGCGGGGTCAATTGATATGAATAAAAAGCAGAAAAATATCGCAGTCATTGTTTTTGTAGTAACCGTTGTCGGTTACATCATGGCTCAACAAATGATGAACAGCAATATCGCTATCTCTGCAAAAGATGCATACTCTCAATTACAGAATGATACATCAATTGTATTGCTGGATGTGCGAACTCTCGAAGAACATATCGGTGAACGGATCGGCAATACTCCGTTGATTCCTGTTCATGAATTAGAACAACGCATTCATGAACTTGATGTCTACAAAGACCGAACGATCATAGTCTATTGCCGTTCGGGAAACAGAAGCGGCAGCGCCACCAAACTCCTTCGTGAAAAAGGTTTTCACGCGTTGAATATGCTGGGGGGCATTCGACAATGGAAAACAGAAAAATTCCCAATCGTGAGTGGACCAATCCAATGACACCGGAGCAAATACTCATCAATTTTTTGTTCTACAGAAAGAATAACCAATGATGGCTGCCATCACAATATCATAAAACGAATTGGACAAAAAAATCAACGATAATTGTTTAAACAAGGAAATCATAACCACATCATTATGAAATTACGAAGATTCTTATTTCTCATTATTCTTGGAACATGGTACACTGTAACAGCAATGGCACAGCAAACGGCAGGAATGTTCGACATTTCCGCCAAAGAAGCCCGTACACTAATTTCAAAAGATTCAGGCGTTGTTCTCATCGACGTCCGTTCGCCGCAGGAATACAACCAGGAACGGATTGCTAATATTCCACTATTACCGTTGCAGTTTGTTGAAAAACGGATCAGAGATCTGGAACAGTATAAAAAGAAAAAAATTATTGTCTATTGCCTCACCGGCGCAAGGAGCGATCTTGCTGTAGAGATTCTGCGTGAATACGGATTTAATGCGCAGAATATGCAAGGGGGGTTATTACAGTGGAAGGCACTCGGATATCCAACAATAAGCGGAGCGTTACAATGACTTCAGACCAGATTATCATATATACTATTCTTGGAATCATGATATTGTTTTATGTCCGCAAACAACTACTGATGCGCTCGTTGAATAATTATTCCGGCACTGAAGCAAAACAACAGGTGAAAGCAGGAAGCGTTCTGCTTGATGTTCGCACGGCAGGTGAACGCAAATCAAGTTCAATTCCCACGTCAATTCATATTCCGGTGCATGAGCTTTCTTCCCGTTTGAAAGAACTGGAAAAACACCGCGGTAAAGAGATCATTTGTTACTGCGCAAGCGGAAGCAGAAGCGTCAGCGCAGCACTGAAATTGAAAAAAGCAGGATTCACAGTCGGAAATTTGAAAGGCGGTATCGGTTCATGGAATTTTTCAAATCTTTAACGCTCTGGCATAAACGGGCAATCGCTGCAGTCATCGGCGGTGCCGGCGGTTATGCATATTATTATTACATTGGATGCATTAGCGGTACGTGTGCAATCACCAGTAATCCGTATATTTCAACAGTGTACGGAATGGCAATGGCAGCACTTCTTGTAAGCTCGCCAAAAAAGAATGAAACCGGAGAAAACAATGGAACCGACAACACCGCAACCGATCAAAAAATTTAAAACATTTACGTATCATACCGGAGTCGAATGGAAATCCGACAGACAGGGAGTCATTCATTCGGAAGGAAAGCCGGATATTGATATCACCAGTCCGCCGGAATTTAAGGGCATTCCCAATGTGTGGACTCCAGAAGATTTTCTTGTCTCCGCAGTAGAACAATGTACTCTAACCACATTCCTTGCGTTCGGATTACGAAAAGGAATTCCGCTCAAATCGTACAAAAGTTCGGCGGAAGGTCTGTTGGAAAATGTCGATGGGAAATATCGTTTTACAAAGATTATAGTTAAACCAATAATTGTTGTGGAATCATCTTGGACTAAGGATCAAGTGGAAGAACTTGTCCACACCGCACACGATAATTGTCTGATTGGAAATTCGATCACCGCCGAGGTTACTGTTGAACCGACGATTGTTATTGGATAACTTATTTATTTTGAACGGCTTTTTAANNAGCCCACGACTTAAGTCGTGGGCTGACTAAGTAAATTTTGATTTCCAAACCGTTTTTAACGGTTTCCAAACAAGCAGTTTCTCTCTACACATTAGGAATAAATTATGAGCTACGGAATTTCAAAAACTGTTACGCTTTCATTCGAGCAGACGATCGAAAAGGTCACCGAAGAATTAAAAAAAGAAGGTTTCGGTGTTCTTACAACTATTGATATGAAGGAAACGTTGAAGAAGAAAATTGATGTGGACATCCCACGATATACAATTCTGGGTGCTTGCAATCCTCACTTTGCGAATAAAACACTTCAGATTGAAAAAGAGATCGGTTTATTCCTTCCGTGCAATGTTATCGTCTATGAACAGAACGGTTCGGTCACTGTTTCTGCATTCGATCCGATCATTATGGATAAAATAATTTCCAATCCCGCGCTTCAGCCTCTCTCAGAAGAAGTACGACAGAAACTTCAACGAGTGATTGCCGCAATATAATTCAATTCAAAAGTTTTGGGGATACTACACACCATACGATAATCAGAGAATTTCTGTATAACGACCATAGAGTTTTTCGTTGACTTCATCCCCCTTTTTTTGTATTATTGTATTCCAAATTTGAAACACACGTTATCAGGAAGGACGTTATATAATGTACGCAGTAGTAGAAATTGCAGGGCAGCAATACAGAGTGAATCCCTCGGAAAAACTCTATGTGTCGAAACTCGAGAACGACGTTGACAGCGTTGTGAAGTTCGACAAAGTGCTGCTTCGCGCAGATGAAAAAACGGTAATTGTCGGAAATCCGACCGTCAAAGGAGCTTCGGTTGAAGCAAAAGTGCTCGGACATTCCAAAGACGATAAGGTTATCGTGTTCAAAAAGAAACGCCGTAAAGGGTATCGCGTTAAGCGCGGTCACCGTCAGCAATATACCCAGATCGAAATTACGTCAATCAATTAAGTTTTAGAGGAGTTTGAACAATGGCACATAAAAAAGGGGGCGGAAGCACTAAGAACGGACGCGACAGTAATGCGCAGCGTCTTGGTGTAAAACGTTTCGGAGGAGAATTAGTTAAGGGCGGAGAGATCCTTATCCGTCAACGCGGCACAAAATTTCATCCGGGTGATAATGTCGGACGCGGCGGCGATGATACGCTGTTTGCACTGAAACCGGGACGCGTAAAGTTCCATATGATCAGTAAAACACGCCAGGCAGTATCTATCGTACTTGCACAGTAAGTTTTACCGTTAATGATTATGTTGTACGAAGCGTCCGCCTTTGGTGGACGCTTCTTTATTTAGAAACCCTTTTTAAACGAAATTAGTTTTACCACTACGACACGAAGGATTATTTTTAGAAAAACTTTGGACTTCTTTGTGACTTCGTGGCTCTGCGGTTGAAAATTTTTCAATTTTATTAACATCAATAAAAGGAGCTTTATGAAAATTACCGTTATC
>DMPG01000241.1 GCA_003456055.1 Bacteroidota bacterium
GTTTGCAGTCCATATCTCCACCGGATGGGACATTGTTTGGTGTGCAAAGACGATTGTTTTTCCATCGGATGAAATGTTCACATCGCTGTTGTTTGCATTATCATAAATCTTTTTCACCGTTCCATCAATGCTGATTGACCAGAGAGGAGTATTTGCTTTTTCTTCAGCACTCGTATAGAGAGTTTTATTATCGCTTGCCCAGGTGAACGCATCAACATTGGTATCAAATTTTGATGTAAGACTTTTTGTTGTTCCAGCAGTGCGGTCATACAACATCAATTGCCATCGGTCTGCTTCAAATCCTGCGCGGGATTGAGCGCGATAGGCGATGTATTTTCCATTTGGGGAATATTGCGGATAAACATCTGCCGCTGCGTTTGTTGTAATTTGTTTCTTCTCTCCAGTTTCAAGATTCACCGTAAGGATGTCGTGATTGGTGCTCCACGATTCTTCGCGCACGGGAATTGGAGTTGCCGTAATTGCAATTTCTTTTCCATCGGGAGAGAATGAAAAATCATCACCGGTGGAGAATGTTGATGACGGCGGTGTTGCATCGCGGTCGCCTGGAGTGACATTATGCGGATTTGTTCCGTCTACATTCACCACGAATACATGCTGTCTTTTATCATCAACCCAAGTGTCCCAATGACGATAGAGTAATTTTGTCAGCACGCGCCCTTTCATTTTGCTGTTGTCGCGAGCTTCTTGTTTCTGTTTGTTCAAACGATTTGCTTCTTCGTACGGTTTATCGGAAAATTCTGGGAATACGGTCGAGACGAATCCGAGTTTCTTTCCATCCGGCGACCAGATAGCGTTGCTTGCTTCGGTACTAATGTTCGTTACTTGTTTTGATTCTCCCGTTGCGACATTGATGATGTATATTTGAAGCGATCCGTCACGGTTGGATTCGAACGCGATCCATTTTCCATCGGGCGACCAGCGCGGATGACGATCTGCTTTTAGAGAATTGGTTAATTGGCTTGGTATTCCTCCGGTAGTCGGAATAACCCAGATATCAGTATTCGTTTTGTTTGCCGCTTTATCCACAACTCCGACAACATACGCTACCGTTTTTCCATCCGGCGAAAGCTGCGGATCACTCACTCGTTGAATATTAAACATATCTTCCAATTGAAGAGGGCGTTTGGTCTGCGACAAAGCATTACCAAAAATTAATAACAAGAAGATAAAAGGTAAAAGCAGTTTTGTGAATTTCATATAAACTCCCATAATATTTGATACGAAATGGAACAGTTTCATGTATGTCGTGAAGTGATCCTGTAGGGAAAAGTAACTCAAAAAGAGATGAGAGGCAAAAATAAAAAAGACGGATTTTCATCCGTCCTAGAATTTTTTCATGCACCTGTGGTAATATTCTGTTTATTTCTTAAAATTCTTCCACATCATCGATTCAACCGGTTTGATCGTCCGTTGGTTGTATTTCGCATTCTTCTTTTTATTATAGAGTGTTTCAACCTCTCCTTCAACCACAAAGTAGATCAATTGACCGATCGGCATTCCTGCATAAACTTTTACAGGCTGACGAACCGATATCTCCAAAGTCCAGGTATTACAGAATCCGACATCGCCTTTTCCTGCGGTTGCGTGGATGTCAATTCCTAACCGTCCAATAGAACTTTTTCCTTCAAGAAATGGAACATGTGCATGCGATTCCGTGTATTCTTCCGTTACCCCCAGATATAATTTACTCGGAACAAGGATCAAACCCTCTTTGGGAATCTCAAAATGACGCACTTTATTATGGACTTTTGCGTCAAGGATCTCATCCTCATACATTGCAAGATGTTTTCCAAGATGGACATCGTAACTATTGGAGCCGAGAAATTTTCTGTCGAATGGTGTGATAACGATGTTCCCTATTTTTATTTCTTGGAGAATTTTTTTATCGGAGAGGATCATAAGAGCAAAATATGATTGATAGTGAAAAAAAGGAATAATTGTGAAGAAATATACAAAAAATGAGGGAAGAATAAAGAAAATTTCGTTTACAATAATTCTCAATCATTTCAAGACAAAACGCTCTGATATGTGATATCCATTCCTTGACAAGAGATTAAAAATGGAATACCTTAAAGTAGAATAAATCAGAGCAGTTCCGTACGACGGAACTCTCGCTAACAACCCTCTCGAGTAAAAAAATCTTCCGAGCCTTGTTAGCTCTCAGTCTCATGTTTGTCGTAATGAAACATCTGAAGAGCAATAAGCCCACTTGTGTTTCTCAAGACAAACCTAACATATTTTTCTTTTATATTAGTGTTCGGAGGTGTTATGAAAAAATTTCTACTGCTTTCTCTCTTTGTTTTTCTACCTGCTGTTGTGTTTGCACAAATGACGGTCGTTTCAATGCAGCCGGCTAACAACACAAAGAACGTTCCGTTAACNNACAAATGACGGTTGTATCAATGCTGCCGGCAAATAACTCAAAGAATGTTCCGTTAACAACAACCATCAGTATCACTTTCAGCGAGGCAATTGATACGCTGGCAATGGCTTCGATGATGGATGAATCACGGTTCTCCAGTCTTGACAACGTGATATCGGAAGGGTACAGTGCTGACCTTAAAACGATGTATGCCAATGTCGTATTAAAACCAAATCAGTCGTACTTTGTCGCACTCTTTTATTTGAAAGCAAAATCCGGTGCACTTCTTACCACACCGTTTGTTTATTATTTCACAACCGGAGCAGATTTTGAACCATATTCTGTCAGTGGTACAGTCTTCTCGGGTTCAACGGGAGTATCACCGGAAGGATCGGTCGTTGGTATTTCCAATGTTAATATTATGAATGACGAAGGAAAAGAAGGTCCTCCGCCATTTGTCGGCTGGACCAATGTGAATAGTAACGGAACCTATACGGTACCATATCTCTCCAACGGAACCTATTGGCCGATCGCCATCAAGGATGTTGATCATGACGGAAAGATCGATCCTGATAAAGGTGTTGATGTTATTGCGTTTGCAGATTCAATCGTTATCAATAATGCATCCATCAGCAATCATAATCTTACCTTCATGTCATTCACACCAAAATCATTTCAGGAAGTAATTTCGATTGCTGATAGTTTGTCGAAGAACCTTCCGGCAGACAAAGTGCTCCGAAGGATATCCGGTTGGGATGTCGATACGTTGGGACGATCGCAATCGTGGGAGTTTGCTTATACGTATAACAACAATACTGCGGGAGAAGCGATTCGCGTGAGCACAGGAGGTTCAAGTACCTATATGCTAGATCAAGGATATATTGATTGGATTAAAATGTTAAAACCGATCACCGGGTATCAATCGGCAGCTTCCAGTGCAACGGTCATTGCCAATGCGGAAAACGGCGGAGGAAAAGCATTTCGGCAGCTACCGCTTCCCGATTCGCTGGAATTTCGCATCGAACTTTCCATTGCCGATCAGAAATATGGTTGGTTCGGTGGTGCTGGTTTTGACACGAGCAAAATCTATTGGGCAGTAGCATACACCCACACATATCACATATCGCAAGACCAATCTCAATGGGTAAGGGGAAAATTCTTTTTGTGCGATCTTGCTACCGGAGCAATTATCGTGACGCAAACAATGAGCGTGAAGGATGAAACAGTTATTCCTGAACAGTTCTCGCTGTCTCAGAATTTTCCGAATCCATTCAATCCTTCGACAATGATCAATTATCAGTTACCAATCAGCAGCTTTGTAACATTGAAGGTGTACGATGTTTTAGGAAAAGAAATTGCGGAGTTGGTAAATGAAACGAAAGAAGCGGGGAACTATTCCGTAAAGTTTGATGCATCAAAACTTTCCAGCGGTATGTATATCTACAGACTAACGTCGGATAAATTCACTGAAGTCAAAAAAATGATATTGGTGAAATAAGAAGTATTGAAGTTATACATTTTCATCAAAGCCGCTTATCCAGCGGCTTTGGTGTTTCTATTCATCACAAAGAAATAAACGGATTCAAAAAGAGTTGCGCACCATTGAAGGATATATACGGTGAGAGTTCCTGCCGAAGCTTCTTTTATATCCAACGATGTCAGATAATATGAAAATATTGCAAACGTAACAGCCAAGAGCAGCTGCATTACATTAAGAGTTTTTTTTTGCTGCAACCGTTCGGGTTCAAAGAATGTAAGGAAAGCGACTGCCATTGCCGAGAGAATGAGAGGGAGCGCATATTTTTGCGCGAGCATAAATGACGGCAGATATTTTTCTTTGAATAATTCGAATGATGTTGTGAGCATGACCAGAACAGTTATGCTGCAAATAATGAGATAGATTATGGCGGATACCTTGCTAAGATTTTTCATTTTCTTTAAAGATACATAATAATTTTTTTTGACGGAAAACAAATCGGATAAACTTGTCGCCTGTATTGAATATCGACCTTGACTGGAAATGTGATTTGTTTTACCTTTATAAGATAATTTGAGTAGTTCCTCAAGTCGGAATTCTCACTAACAAACCTCCCGAGTATCAAAATTTCTCCCGAGACTTGTTAGCTCTCATAATTGTGTTTGTCATACCAACACATCTGACAAGTGATAAGTTCGCTCGTGTTGTCCAAAACAAACCTGAAGTTATTCATTCACACGTATTAGTAATGTGAAAACGAATGCAGAAGAAGAGTGTTCTTATTTATAGAACAGTAAGCAAGTTTAAAATCCAAATAGTATTTTATTTCACGGCATCAATAACTCCATAGGAGACAATTCTATGCAATTACATCTTTATATGCTATGCTACAGATCTGAAGCACTTGTTGCATCCCATCTTGAACCGGAAGCATTTGGCCGCTACATGGCTGTTGGTACACAGAAGAACACGAGGGGTAACGTTCTTTTTTTTGAAATTGACAGGAACAAAATCCACAGCGACTATTTTCATTTGAGTGATATCGAAGAACGTTGCGTGCCTCACCCGGATGGCAGTCCGAAACGAAGCAAATACATCAGTATTTATCGAGTTCTTGAACATCTCAATCTGGATGCGTTTGAAAATTTGTATCTGGGAACAGCCGATGGCCGTGTTCTCGCGCTGAGCGCATCCCAGTATGAGAAACAAGATGAGCGGAGAGGAGTGAATTTGTATGATGAACTCTGTCCCGTATCCCCGATGGTTGTTTCTGCTCTGGCTCCTTCTCCGTTCGCATCATTCATGACCGATCCAAAAAATCCTATTTCTGTTCCGCGCATTTTCTTTGCGGATATGTTGCTGGATAGAGATGAGACCGGAAGACTCGCAGGTTATTTACCGTATTCCGATCCACATCACATCATCGACTGTGTAAAGGAATTAGAGCAGGGATCCGGAAAACCTTCTAAGACGGTCTCCCGCACTCCGCTTGTCCATGGTTTCTTCCGTACGATTCGGCGCGGCTTCTTTGTCGGCGATCAAACGGGAATAAAATTCTATCAATTTCCTGAACGGCGCGATCTGGAAGTGAATCACGCGAAATGGTGGCGCTCGGCATCGGAATCTCTCTCATAATTAATAACAATCACATACTATTAACGGAAACATACACATGAATTATTTTAAGAAACTCTTTGCTGTGTCGAGTACCGCTCGGCGCAACTATCTAATTTTAATGATGATCATCTTTGCTACCGGATATTTCTGGCAGCCGGGATTCAGCCAGGATCAAAATTCTTCACCGTCCGCACAAGTAGTGCAGGTCGGCGAACAGACTGAACATTTTGTACCATTCGCCATGTTCACTGCCGATAGCAAATTTGCTCCATTGGAAATTTTTGCACTTATCTCAGTGCTTCTGATCGCAATTGCCGGATTGCTCTATGCTTGGATGCTGGCAAAACAAGTAGTTAAGGCAGATCAGGGAACTAAGAAAATGCAGGAAATTGCTGCTGCTGTCCGCGAGGGATCGAACGCATATCTTGGAGCGCAGTTCAAAAAGATTGGACCACTCATTGTCATCATTACTCTGGTTCTTTTTCTTACATATTCCGGTACCATCGAAGCCTTTCGTTGGGGACGAGCGGCTTCATTTCTGGTCGGGGCACTCTTTAGTTGGACAGTGGGATTCGTGGGTATGCGCCTTGCTACAACCGGAAATCTGCGAGTCGCGGCAGCAGCCACACGCAGCTACGGTGAAGCAATGCAATTGGGATATCGTACCGGTACGGTTACCGGGATGTTGACGGACGGTCTCGGACTTCTCGGCGGCACAATAATATTTCTCATCTTCGGTGAACAAGCATATGAAGCCTTGCTTGGTTTCGGTTTTGGCGGAACTCTGCTTGCCTTGTTTATGCGTGTCGGCGGTGGTATCTATACTAAANNTATTCCGGAAGATGATCCACGCAATGCCGCAACCATTGCTGACAATGTCGGCGACAACGTCGGCGATTGTGCCGGTATGTCTGCGGATATTTTTGAAAGTTATGAAGTAACCATCGTTGCTGCAATGATTCTTGGAATGGCAAGTTTCGGACATCAAGGAGTTATCTTTCCATTACTTGTAAGGGGCATTGGTGTGCTCGGATCAATTATTTCTACGTACACTGTAAAAGCCGGCAAAGATGATACGTCCGATACTGCTTTGCGTACAGTGCATCGAGGTTTCTGGATCGGATCTGCAATCAGTGTTATCGGTTTCATGATCCTCGGATTTTTTTATCTCCGGTTTCCGGGAGTGTTGAAGGACGCACCCGCTGCTTTTTGGGCAATGAATCCGATGGATGCTTCATTTTGGGCAAACTTTGGAATGCCTGGTCTTGACATGCGTCCGGCAATTGCGTGCCTCATTGGTGTAATTCTTGCTATAGTTTTAAATAAGGTAACCAGTTATTATACTCACACCACTCACAATCCGGTAAAATCCCTTGCACGCTCGTGCCAAACTGGTCATGCCACAAACATTATTCAAGGATTTGCTGTTGGTTACGAAAGCACTGTTGTCACCATATTAGTAATTGCATCTGCCATCATGCTGTCGGTAGTTGTGTTTGCCGGAACTCCTCCACTCTTTGTTGCCTATGGAGTTGCAATGGCAGGTATTGGAATGTTGACATTAACCGGTAACACAATATCGATGGACGTGTTTGGACCTGTTGCGGACAATGCAAATGGAATTGGCGAAATGGGTTATGAACCGATGGAAATGGAGAAGCAGGAGGCAGGAAGTTATAAACGAGCGCGGCAAATTCTTTCCGACCTTGATGCTGTGGGTAATACCACTAAGGCAGAAACAAAAGGAATTGCTATTGGTTCCGCTGTCATCGCTGCCGTTTCACTTTTCTCCAGCTTTATTGCAATTATTGCCGTTGGCAGCGAAGAAAAAATTAGCGAAATGACCATCTCTCAATATGTTATTGAAGCGGGAAAATTGACAGTTGCAGATCCATTCGTGTTTATTGGATTCCTGATTGGAGGGGCAGTGCCGTTCCTTTTTAGCAGCATGTTGATCCGTGCAGTAGGCCGTGCAGCATTCGATATCGTAAAGGAATGCCGCATTCAATTTCGTGATCCGCAAATTTGGGATGGAACAAAAAAACCTAACTATGGACGCGTGGTTGATATTTGCACCAACACCGCTCAAAAAGAATTGATCGGTCCTGGCTTCCTCGCTATTATGGCTCCGGTACTCGTTGGATTTCTTCTTGGACCATATGCACTTGGCGGATTCCTTGCAGGCATGATTCTTGTCGGGCAATTGATCGCCGTGTTTATGTCCAATGCTGGTGGTGCATGGGATAATGCAAAGAAAATGATTGAAGATGGTCTCTATGGCGGCAAAGGATCCGAAGCGCACAAAGCAGCAGTTACCGGCGACACCGTTGGCGATCCTCTGAAAGATACTGCTGGTCCTGCGATCAATCCGCTTATCAAGGTGATGAACATGGTCAGTCTTCTGACGCTCGGATTAATTCTCCGGTATAATCTGATCAGCCCTTCCATTCAAGAAGGTTCAGCGCGTCTTGTTGGACTTCTTGTTGCTGTTGTCTGCGCCATTGCAATCGGATGGGCAGTATGGCAAAGTAAACGTGAGTCTGCGGCGGCGGCGGAAGAGCTTGGATAAAAACTTGATGGATCACGAATAAAAAAAGCGCAGTCATTACCGACTGTGCTTTTTTTTGTCAACCCAAAATTATCTGCATTTAACAAACTCACCTCAATTTTGAAGATTACACTGCACCTCTTCAATAGTTGGAAGCGAAGTAAAAATAATATTCATGAGGTGGTTGATATACCCTTCAATATAAAAAACCTCGCACTGTCAAACAATTTGCGAGGTTTTTTATAACAACTATTTTATGTGATCGTCACATTATTAATATTCAAATATTAACGTTTCTCTACGTCAATATGAATACTTCAACCAATCGTAATGATTTTTTTCCAATTGATCCGTTGTCGGCATTGGATAGAATACCAATTCATTTCCCGCGGCAAACCAAAATCCGTGGCGAATCAATGAATATTGAGCTTCTATTAATGTTGAATTTAAATTCAAGGTTTTTGTCTTTTTATCGGGGTGCGATTTTAACTCGGTCAAAAATTCAATTAACCGTGAGGCATTCGTTTCAGGAATAGGAGAGTATGGAATATTCTGTGATGAATTCTTTGCAAGGAATTCATTAACGTTGAATTCATATTGTGTGAAGCAAACTTTTGGTGCTCCTTTGGATTTTGTTCCGACAGTAATATACTTTCCAAATTCACGTTGATCCAATGTTGATGCAACAAGATTTGAAAGCGGATTTATTTCTTGATAGATGCGAACAAGACCGGGTTCATTCACCGCCGTGTATGGTTTCGATTGAATTTCCAGAGCTTTTCCGTTTGTCGTGACAAGATATAAATTCTTCATTGCTTTCAGATCGATATGTTCTAACACTGCGTATGAAGAGATGAATTTTGTTTTTTTAGGACTGCCGTCGGGATGCGGAACAGTGAGAGAGAAATAATGGTCGATATCGAAATGCATGTTGCGATACGTATTATCAATCTCAACAAACAATACCTTCCCTTTAAAATGTTTTGAACTGCCGATGGTATAATGTTCTGCAAATTCTGCCGGATTTAATTGTGAAGCTACCAAAGCATTTACCGGAAAGACGATCATATAGAGACGTTTTTCAAAATCAGCCATAATGGTACCCTGTAATAAATTTGTTAAATCGATGATAATGCAAAAACAGTTGTTTTGTAATTCTTCTGTAACATAACAAAAAAATGCTGTAGAAAATATAAAAAAATCCATTGAAATTACAGTGTAAAGTCAATTAATTCCTATTTTATTGTTGATTGCTATATTCAACTCCGCATCTCAATATACGCAGTTCTTCCGTAGACCGGAGTTCCGATTTTTTTTGAAACTATTTTTCCCTTGACAACGTAACAAAGATTAGTTAACTTTGAAAAACAAAGTTCTTTAATAAGGAGACCATTATGGAAGAAATTGAAGCCCGGGACGAACTAGTTTTCATTAAGAAGGTGATTGAAGACAGTCGCAGGATGATAGTATACGACGGTAACGATTTTATCGTGTGGGGAATTCTTGTTGCGGTTGGAATGATCGCAATGTACGTAAACATTGTATTTCAATACTACCTATCACCTCTGCTACTTTGGGGAATATTAATCGGTATGGGTTGGGTCTATTCACTTATTCGCGGGTTTGTTGTTCATCGGAGAAGTCATGAAAGAACTTTTGCGGGAAAAGTCATCTCATCGGTATGGCTTTCGTGTGGTATTGTTATGACACTGATTGGTTTTGCTTTGCCTGCACTCGGCGTAATCAAAGGTTGGGAAATAATGCCGTTGATTGCTCTCGTTACCGGGATTGCGTATTATATTACGAGCATTGTTATTACAGAAAAATGGGTACGCTACAGTGCATACGGATGGTGGATCGGTGCATTGCTGATTGCCGCATTTCCTGGAAAGTATATCTTTTTAATATATGCTGGTATGATGGTCTGTTTCCAGATCGTTCCGGGAATAGTTTTACAACGACATTACAAAAATCAATTTGTAAAACAAAATGACTGATTTTGACCATCAACAACTTGATGATATCATTCACTCTCGCATACGGTTAGCCGTTATGTCCGTACTGATAAGCGTAGAAGAAGCGGACTTTACATTTCTTCGTAACAAGGTCAATGCAACGGATGGAAACATCAGCGTTCATTTGAGGAAACTTGAAGATGCAGGGTACATTGCGGTGAATAAAGTCTTTATTGACAGAAAACCTGCTACTTCATACCGTTTATCCGCAAAAGGAAAAAAAGCATTCGAAGTGTACATCGAACGGCTGGAATCGTTCATCAAGAAAAAATAATTCAACATATTTTTTTATCTATATACTTTGAAAATCAAAGTTCTTTGTTTTTATTTACTATTATAAGAAAGGAATCATGGTATGAAACAGTTACTTGCATTGTTGTTCGCTTTCGTGTCTCTTGTGAGAGCTCAGACAGAGATTGAAGAATTGGTCCTCGAAGGAAGAAAACAAATTGAAGTAGGATGGTCATCGTTCGACAAGCAGTCGATGATGGATGCCCGTTCAAAATTTGAGCGTGCTCTGAATGTCGAATCAGGAAACAAGTATGCAGTGTACTATCTGGCGTATGCAGAGTACCGCCTCTTGACTCAGTCATTCAGCAAGAAAGATGATGCAACGTTCGACCAGATGATCGACGGTGCAATAGCGCATTGTGAAAAGGCTATCGAGCTAGGCAACGGGTGGTCCGAACCCAAAGCGATTCTTTCCGCACTCTACGGATACAAAATTGCGAAGAATTGGATGAGTGCCATAACACTCGGTCCGAAATCAAATGGGTTAATTGAGGAAGCGTTGGAAAAAGAACCGGACAATCCGAGGGTATTATTAATTCGCGGAATTTCGTATTTCAACAAGCCAAGCATGTTTGGCGGATCTGTCGACAAGGCACAGGAAGATTTCGAAGAGTCTGTTCATTTGTTTGAATTACAGAAGAACGTCGCTGCACTCGATCCGGCATGGGGATATACCGATGCATTAGCATGGCTCGGGAAAGCATACGAACAGAAAGAAATGAACGACAGAGCGTTGAATGCGTACAAAAAAGCATTATCAGTAAATCCTGCTTTTGGATGGGTAAAATACAATCTGCTTCCGAAATTAGAAGGCAAATTGGCGGCAACAATTGAATAATTTTTTTAAGCGTAATGGAGAATATTATGACTAAGATATTTTTTACAATAATAGTGTTTATTATACAGTTCGGTTTCGGGCAGCAGACTTCCATGATTACCGGTTCCGTGACGGATGAAGATGGCAATGGATTGCCCTTTGCCAATGTTTACATTGTTAAAAGTTTCGACGGTGGAAACACAGATGAACAAGGACGGTTCTCGTTCAATACAAAAAAAACTGGATCAGCGGAGATAACAGCAAGCCTTATCGGTTACAAAAGATATTCACAATCAGTGATACTTGAGAAAGGAAAAACGATCTCCCTTGCGATAGAATTAAAAAATAACACTATTAATCAGCAAGAGGTTGTCGTTTCTGCAAGCTCGTATGGAAGTGAAAAAAACAAGGGGATAGTGATGAGTTCCCGCGATGTGGTAATGACTCCCGGCGGTGCAGCGGATATTTTTCAGTCATTGAAGACTCTCCCCGGGTTAACGCAGGTCTCTGAAAGCGCGCAGCTGTATATCCGTGGCGGCGATCCGATCGAGACCCGGACAATGCTGAATCAGGGATCAATGTATCATCCCTATACTTTTGAATCGTCGTATGGCGGATTGTTTTCTAACATCAATACCAACTCAGTCAAAGGAATGTATTTTTCTAGCGGAGGATTTTCCACTAAATACGGAAACGCGCTATCGGGAATTTTGGATATCGAAACGAAAGATGAACCGCTCGCGGCACGGTACCAGCTCGGAGCTTCGATTACCTATGCTTCATTTAACATGGAATCTCCTATTGCCGGGGATAACCTTGGAATCAGGATTGATGCCCGACAAAGTTATACAAGACCGATGTTTCTGCTCAACGGCGGCTTGGACAGATTTTCCGGAACACCTGTGTCACATGATGGAAATATCTCCCTTATTTCAAAATACTCTCAAACGGGGAGAGTAAAGCTATTTATTTCAGGTGGAGAAGACAAACAAGGTGTAAACGTTGATCGCCCGGAAATGAGTGGTACATTCAATGGCAGTTCGAGCAGTAGATTAGTCAACATTCAACAGAGCGACATTATCAACGACGATTTTCTTTTGAAAACGTCATTATCACACAACCGTTACACAAGCATTTGGAAATTCGGCGTACTGGACCTGACCCGTGCCGACGAGGCTAATTCCTTACGGACCGATCTTGAATATCTATGGAGCTCTCGTATAAAATTTTTAAGCGGCGGGGAGATTGAATACCGTTCTGCAACGTTTGCTGGAATAATTCCGACGGAGGATTATGATATCCGGAACAACGCTGCACAGCAGAAAATCATCGCTGTGTTTGCCGGTTACCGGTACGGAGCGTATACAGAAACGGAATTTTCCCGGATTTTAGGAATTGAAAGGCTTTCACTCATCATTGGCGGAAGAGTAGATCATATCCAGCAATTGAATTCTACATGGTTCGATCCTCGCGGCGGAATTGGTTACCGGTTCGATGACCAATCAGCGCTAAAATTTGCTATTGGAATTTTTCACCAGCATCCCGATCCGCGTCTGTACAATCCCACCGACGGTAACTCTGATCTCAATCCGATGAAAGCCGTCCACTACATCGTTGGCTATGACTATAAAATCAACGAGCAAACTGATCTCCGCGTAGAAGCGTACTCTAAAGAGTACAGTGATCTTCCGTTGGAAGATCCCATACTCAATTATACGAACGGTGGTTACGGATACGCGCGCGGCATTGACATTGTTGCGAAAGGAAATCTGACTTCAGATATCAACGGATGGATTTCCTATGGATACATTTCATCTGAACGAAAATGGATGGATGATATACAGTTGAGCGTCAGTGACTACGACATTACTCACAACCTTACGGTGGTGACAACATACAGCATCACCCCAGCATGGCAGATCGGGACGAATATGAAGTACGCCACCGGACGCCCGTTTACACCCGTGACCAGCACTCTCTTTCTTTCTCAGGAACAAATATACAAGCCATTGTATGGAAGAAAGAATGCTGATCGTTATCCCGATTATAAACGTGTCGATATACGTTTGACGCATTTACAATCATTCTATCAGAACAATTTCACTGTCTTTTTCGTTGAAGCGTTGAATATCCTGAATATTGAGAATATGTTTGGATATAATTATTCTGCAGATTATTCTGTGCGAAATCCGATAAAAAGTTATTTCGGCAGGAGGACCATCGTGGTTGGATGTCAGATGTCGCTGTAAAGTTCAGTTATTAACACTGATAACCCTGTCTGTTCAACGAGTCGAGTCTTCGATTTGTCGATCAGACAGGGTTGTGAAATAAATAATCCACACAAAGACAAAAATATATTTCAATACACGCTGTCTTTGTTTTTTCTACATTCTCCATCTCATTCCAACATACGCTGTTCTTCCGTAGACCGGTCCCCAGATCAACGCGCTGTCAAAATATGAGTGATGACTATTGGGATCTGCCGCATCCAGGATCGGATTGGCTTGTTTGAAGTTCAAGAGATTCTCAATTCCTAGATAGAGATCAAATCCCGCAAAGAACGATCGAGTCACTTGTCCGTTGAGCAGTACAAAATTTGGAGAATATTTTCGAGCTTGAAACCCTACCGGATTCAATTGTGTATCCGGTAGTCGTTTTTTTCCGAACCACTGCAGTGTTAGGTCGTATGACATTTGCGGTTCACTTTCTTCTTCCCGTTCTGTAACGTATCCAAAATTAATAAACGCCCGATGCTGCGTAACAAACGGCCGTTCGCGTAATGTTCCGTTGATTGTTTGACGCACATCGTAAAAACGATATGCAATGCGTGTATCCAATTTATCAATTGGTTGAATATTCAACTCTAATTGGAAACTGTTCGAATACGATTGACCATTCAAATTATAAAAATGGATCTGTTGTGGATTTCTATCCAGATCGACCACGATCTGTTTTTCAAATGTTGTTCTGTAGAAATCAAATGCGATCGTTGCTTCGCGGTAATCCCACAAGAAATAATGGGTCGCGTTGAAACCGATATTTGTTGCAATCTCAGGATCGAGTCCGTATGCAGATGATTGTGGATTCGGTGATGTAACGAACGTTTTCCTTGTGCTGGCGAAGTATGTCATGTTCTCCGAAAAAATATTCGCTGTCCGTTGTCCTCGTCCTGCAACTGCGCGGAACACCCAATCTTCACTCGGTGTATAGCGAAAGTGAAGCCGCGGAGTGATGAATGTTCCGAACAAATTATGGTTATCAACTCGAATTCCTGCGATCATCGAGAATTCATCGCCGGGAGT
>DMPG01000014.1:0-3944 GCA_003456055.1 Bacteroidota bacterium
CGAAGCATCGTCGGTCCGCCAATATCAATATTTTCGATTGCTTCATCTAATGAGACATTCGGCTTTGCAACAGTCCTTTCAAATGGATATAAATTAACAACGACCAGATCAATCGGTTGAATATTATGCTCTTCCAACTGCCGGCGGTGCGAAGGATTATCAAGCACTGCAAGCAATCCAGCATGGACAGCAGGGTGGAGTGTTTTAACTCTCCCGTCGAGAATTTCAGGGAACCCTGTTATTTCAGAAACTTGTTTTGCGGGAATATTATTTGATACCAGCAAATCGTGGGTGCCGCCTGTAGAAATTATCTCTACGTTTGCGTTATGTAATGCTCTTGCAAAGTCAACAATTCCTTCTTTATCGGATACACTAATAAGTGCGCGTTTAATCTTAAGCAATGCAGCAGTTCCTTCGGTTCAATTTTTTTCTGAAAATAATTTAATAATAGATGGAAGTAATTCATGTTCTACCGTCAGCACTTTTGCAGCGAGTGATTCAGCTGTATCGTTTGAATCGACAATGATTTTTTTTTGTCCGATAATTGCGCCGTTATCGTATTCTTCATTCACAAAATGAACAGTTGCTCCGGATTCTTTTTCTTTCGCTGCGATCACTGCTTTGTGAACATTCATTCCATACATTCCTTCGCCACCGTATTTTGGAAGCAACGCCGGATGTATATTTATGATACGATCCGGGAAAGCACGAATGATGACCGGATCCATTTTTTTCATATACCCTGCCAACACAATAAAATTCGCGTTGAACGATGTAAGTGTTTCGAGAATTTTTTGTTGAAACAAATTCGGATCTGAAAATTGCCGCTGACTGATATGAAACGCCGGAATATTAAAAGTGTGCGCAAGACTTAAAATACCGGAAGAAGAATTGTTACTGATTACGAGAACGATTTTTGCTTGGATTTTTTCCTTACCAATTGCACGATAAAGAGCCTCAAAGTTTGAACCGCGTCCGGAAGCAAATACAGCAATATTCAACACAGGAAAATTCCTTCAACAGAGCAAATCATCTAAATTCAATACAAATGTAAGCACAAATGCACGGTTTGTCAATGAAAAGCAGTCAAAAATCACTGATTTTTCAATCTTTTTCGCAATTTTGTCAGACTAGCGCACACCGGATTCAAGAAACGTTAAACTACTTTTGACAGTATCAATTGTTGCTCGGATTCCGATTGGAATAGTCAACTTTTGTGGAACATGTCCATACACANNATTGTTGCACGGATTCCGATTGGAATCGTCAATTTTTGCGGAACATGACCATAGACAAGACCGGAGACTATCGGTTTCTTCAATTCGGAAAGATAATCATTCATTACTTGTTCAGCAGTTAAGTATGGTTTTGTTGTATCCGATGCTTTCACATCAGTCAACTCGCACATAATGATACCGTTTGAATCGTTTAAAATATTGGTGATACGGAGTTGATTCATCATTCGGTCGAATCGGTAACATTCTTCTTCGATCTCTTCTAGNNAAATCGGTAACTTTCTTCTTCGATCTCTTCAATAAATAGCAGTGACTTTTTAAAAGAAGGAAGGTATTTGCTACCGGCGAGCGAAACAATCAATGATAGATTTCCACCCAGAAGAAATCCCGACGCTTTTCCTTTCACAATTGTTTGCAATTCTTTTCCCTGAGGGTTTTTAATGATGCCAATTTTTTTTGATGAAGTAATGCAAGCCCAAAAATGTTCTTCAGTGAATGGATCAATTCCTTTGAACATTTCAACGCCGGACATTGGACCGGAAAAGGAAACGAGACGAGTTTTTTTAAAGATCGCAAGCTGCAGGGCGGTAAGGTCACTATAACCGACAAGGATTTTAGGATTTCTTTTAATTATGGAATAATCCAGCAAGGGAAGGATGCGCGGGGTTCCATATCCGCCCCGAACAGCAATGATCGCTTTTACAGTTTTATCAGCGAACATTGTATTCACATCGTCTGCCCGTTCTTGATCTGTTCCTGCAAGATATCCATATACTTTCTGAACATTCTTTCCAAGTTTTACTCGGTATCCAAGTCGTTCAAGATATTCAGCCCCCTTTGTGATCTTTTCCGGACTGCTTGGAGGACTTGCTGGAGCAATTATTCCGATTGTATCGCCTTTTTTTAGTGCACGAGGTTTTATTGTTGTCATAATTATTCTTTTATTTCAACTACGTGGAAGGTATAAACAGCATTGATTTCGAATCCTTTTGCATTGTCCGAAGAAGAAAAATTTGAAACACCAAATAATTTTATTGAAAAATCATGTGTAATATTTCTTTCGAAGCCAACTTTTGCATTGGATAGATGTTGAACACCGTCTCCATTGTGTCCTCGTCTTCCGCTAGATTGTATATACAAATAAGTTACTTCACCTACAGGTACGCAATATTCAATGCCGTAAGTAAACACATCGTGTTGCGAACTAATACGTGTAGGATCACCTAATACTCCCAGGCCTGTATTGATCGTCCATAGCCCGGCGAAGTGTTTCTGAAATAACAATGATGAAAAAAAGTTCATTTCATCAATCCCAAGACCGGATTCATTACTTGTATTGGGAAGTTGGACACCAAAGCGAACCGAAAGTCCAATTCCGGAAGAGTATTCATTTAACACGCTGAACTTTGTCCACAGAGAAAAATCTCCTATATCGGCTGTGGGATTATTTGATGTTGTAATTTTTGAATTAAACGCAGATTTTCGTTCCAAGATATCCAGAACATTTAATAATGTTCCTTCAGTTTGGAGTTCAACAAATCCGCTCAGGGATATACCGAATCGCAGGTTTCCAATCTTCCAAAGATTTCCTTCTAATCCTGAGAGAGGAAATGGCTGCTGGCGAAAATGCGATGATCCAAATTCTATTTGCGCATGTCCCGGTTCGAGAAGTGTTGCCGTCTCAATGGCAAGAGGATGCTGTTGAGAAAAAAGAGTTATGTGTAGGAACCAAAGAAGAAGTAACGTTTTCTTCAAAAATATTCCTGTGTTATGTGGCAAAAAAACGCCGATAAATTTTTTGTCGGCGCTTTGTTCATGATAGATTTATGCAGTTTCTGTGTCTTTGTGTTTCACACGTAGTTCAAATTCTTCGCGGAACCGTTTTACGAAACTTTGAACTGGCCAGGCGGCTGCATCGCCAAGTGCACAAATTGTGTTTCCTTCAATTTGGTTTGCAACATTAATTAACATATCAACATCTTCCGGTCGGGCTTCGTAATGTTCGAAACGATGAAGCATTTTTTCGAGCCAGCCGGTTCCTTCTCGGCATGGTGTACATTGTCCGCACGATTCATGATGATAAAAATGTGCGATCCGTGCCAAAACTTTTACAAGATCTGTATCTTCATCCATCACGATCAATCCGGCTGTTCCAACCGATGAACCGGCGGCTTTTAGAGAATCCGCATCCATATTCACACCGTCAAGTTTTTCGCCTCGCAGAACCATTGTTGATGATCCTCCTGGAATAACCGCTTTAATTTTCTTTCCATTGGGGACACCGGCGCCATATTGCGGATCATTGATCAAAGAAAGCAGCGGAATTCCTGTGGGAATCTCATACACTCCTGGTTTATTAACGTGACCACTGATCCCGACAAGAATTGGCCCAGGATGTTTCGCTACACCTATTTTTGAATACCATTCCGATCCTTTGTTGATAATGAGCGGAATGTTTGTCATTGTTTCAACATTATTAATTGTTGTAGGAGCTGCCCACAATCCTTTTTGCGCCGGGAAAGGAGGCTTCATTCTTGGATATCCNNCTTCAATTGAATTCATCAATGAAGATTCTTCTCCGCAGATATATGCTCCCGCACCTTTATGCGTATAGATGTTTGTTGAAAATCCTGAACCGAGAATATTTTCACCAATGTAACCTTTGGCATAAGCATCAGCCAAAGCTTTATCCACCATTTTAATCCATTT
>DMPG01000014.1:3957-5200 GCA_003456055.1 Bacteroidota bacterium
GATTCCTTCGATCATCATATGTGGATTGAGCTCAAATATCTGTCGGTCTTTAAATGTACCGGGTTCAGATTCGTCACCGTTCACAGCAAGATATTTTGGTTTGTCATTTCCTTTTGGCATGAATGACCACTTCATTCCGGTTGGGAAACATGCACCGCCCCGTCCGCGTAATCCAGATTTCTTTACCTCGTCGATTACTTCATCCGGCTTCATCGTTAAAACTTTTTTTAATGCAGAATATCCACCATGCTGCTCGTAAACATCTATGAGTTGATAATCTTTTATTTCAGGGAGAATGTATTTTTCCATAATTTCAGCTTAAATTCTTGATAAAATCCTGCAATTATTTCAAAATCGATAGTAATTGTTCTGTCTTTTCAGGAGTAAGATGTTCGTGGTATTCTTCTCCGATTGCAAGCATTGGGGCTCCGCCGCATGCTCCCATACATTCAACTTCGCTGATCGTGAATTTTCCATCGGATGATGTTGAACCGAGTTTTGTTCCGCAAACCTTTTCAACAGCAGAGAGAATTTTATCCGATCCACGCAATAAGCAAGAGACATTAGTACAAACCTCAATATGAAATTTCCCAAGTTTCTTGTCGTTGTACATCGTATAAAATGTAACAACTCCCATGACGTGAGCGTATGGGATGCCGACGAGATCACCGATATATTTCATCATCTCTTGCGAAATCCAACCTTCTTGTTCCTGTGCTATCCACAGAATCGGTAGAAGGGCAGCTTTTTTTTCGGGGTATTTTTTAAAAATCGACTCTGCTTTTTGAAGATTTTCTTGATTGAGCATATAAGGATAGTTATGGTAAAAAAACTTCCGATTTTTAATCCGGAATATTAGAAATTATTTATCGGCTTCGCCCATCACTGGATCGAGACTTCCGAGTACAGCGACAATATCAGAGATCATTCCACCCTCGACAAGTAAGGATGTTGATTGTAAATTCATGAATGAAGGGGAACGTATCTTTAATCTCCACGGATGACCTTCACCGCGTGACTGGATATAGAATCCTAGCTCACCTTTTGACGCTTCAACTGCGTGATACACTTCACCAACAGGCGGGTTCACTCCGAAATTGATAAGCATAAAGTCATGGATCAATTCTTCCATTCGAGTGTAGATTTGTTCTTTACGAGGGAGGACTTTTTTCGGTTCGTTTGCGTGCACGGGACCGGCCGGTATTTTCTCTAAACATTGAACAACAATTTTCACACTTTCTTT
>DMPG01000014.1:5209-15085 GCA_003456055.1 Bacteroidota bacterium
AAATCGAGTTCATTATAAACAAGATATGGTTGTGTCCTTCTAAGATCATGTTCAAGACCAACAGCACGAATATTTGGTCCGCTCATTCCCATGGCAATTGCTTGTTCTCGGGAAATCACCCCAACGCCATCCAACCGTTCAACAAAAATTCTGTTGGTGTTCAGCATAGTGATACATTCGTTGAATTTTTCTGGGAACTGAGCGATGAATTCTTTTATTGCGGTGTGAACTTCGGGTGTCATATCATGAGCCAGACCTCCAACACGAGTAAAACTTGTAGTGAAACGTGCTCCCGTTAATAATTCAAAAATATCATACATTTTTTCACGTTCACGAAATGTCCAGGTAAAAACAGTCAACGCACCAACATCCATTGCCAATGCGCCAATTCCCAATAAATGGGACGAAATACGTGCCATTTCCGAAATGATTGTTCGGATATACTGCGCACGCTTAGGTGCTTCAATACCAACAAGTTTTTCAACTGCAAGAACGTATGCAGTATTATTCATTAGTGGTGACAGGTAATCGAGACGGTCTGTATGCGGAATAAATTCATGATAAGAAACATTTTCGGCGAGTTTCTCATAACCACGATGGAGATACCCTAATTCTGGAACGCATGCAGCAACGGTTTCTCCATCTAACTTAATCAAAAGGCGTAGTACACCATGGGTTGCAGGGTGCTGCGGTCCCATGTTTAAGATCATTTCATTGTCGAGTGCATCATTAAAATAGATGCTTGTATTTTTATTCTCAAGGGCAGCAAGAATTTTTTGCTGTCGAATATCCATTGCTTGTTCAATATTCATTATGTCTGCACTCTATATATAGATGATAGTTTACTTTCTAGGGAGGGGAATTGAATCAGGAACGCCCATCATTGGAAAATCTTTCCTTAATGGAAAGTATTCAAATTCTTCCGGCATATACATTCTCCGTAGATCGTTGTGTCCATCGAATATGATTCCGAGCATATCATATGTTTCACGCTCCGGCCAGTTTGCGCCGGGCCATACAGATATCACCGAAGGACAATGCAAATCTGATTCATCGATAAATACTTTTAATCGGATTCTATGCTTATACGATAGAGAATAGAGATTGTATATTACTTCGAAGCGATTTTCTGGAGAATAAGCATCAGCACCACAGATATCACTACAATAATTAAACAAACAGGATTCATCATCCCGAAGAAACGCGCAGACTCGTACAATATCTTCTTTCTTGATATGAATAGTGGTCTCGTCACGAAATTCACGAATTTCCAGAATACTGTTGGAAAATTGTATTTTTAGTCTTTCTACGACAGTCGTTAGCATATGAGATTAATGAGTCATTCTAGAGAGTGGCACAAATTTTTTAATTATTATTGATACCTTGTATCTGAAGAAGTTGCTGTTCCTGACGTTCAGCAGCTACTGTCATAGGTGTGCTTTTGCTTTCACCACGCTGGATCTTTTCTTGAATCATTAGTAACGCGTGAAGCAAATTGTCCGGGCGAGGTGGGCATCCTGCAACATAGACATCAACCGGCAAAAATTGGTCAATACCCTGTACTACGGAATATGTACGATACATACCACCCGAAGAAGTACACGCTCCCATCGCAATCACCCATTTTGGATCGGGCATTTGATCGTAGATTTTTCGGACAACTGTTGCCATTTTGTATGTTGTGGTACCTGCAACGATTAAAAGATCGGCTTGACGGGGAGAGAACCGAAACACTTCAGCACCAAAACGAGCAACATCGAATCGAGGCATTGCAAATGCCATCATTTCAATTCCACAGCAAGAGATACCAAGCGGCATCGGCCACAATGAATTTTTACGACACCAATTAATTGCAGAATCAATTGTAGTGGTCAATGCTGTATCGCCCAGTGCGTGTTCTAATCCCATTGAAGAGCTCCCTTTTTTAAGATGTAAATGTAACCAACAAATAAAATAAGGATGAATAAAATCATCTCTATATATCCAAACATTCCTAACGATCTAAAGTTTACCGCCCAGGGATATAAAAAAATCACCTCTATATCAAAGAGAATGAATAGTACGGCAACCATATAGTATTTTACAGAAAACCGTTCACGGGCAGACCGCGTTGGCGGCATACCACTTTCATAGGTAGAGAGCTTTTCTTTATTCGGACGATTTGGCCCAAGAAAACGATGGAGAGTTAAAAAAGCAAGGCCAAGGAATGCACTGACGCCAAGCATAACAAAAATTGGAAGATATGTTTGCATTTGAGTAAGTATTATTCACGTATAATTTAATTACAATAAAATTTATCGAAAAAATGCTCTAAAGTCAATGTAAGTACAGCAGCGGCATATATCGAAAAAATATTTTTTTGTGGTTTGGGTTCTGATCGTTAACTTTTCATAGCATGTCATTTTTTATTTTTGTATCGGATACGGTGACAATTATATTCCTGAGATTACAATGGGATTGATTGCCCAACGGATATTCAATTGCTGCATTTTGCAAAAATATTTTTGTTCTGCGATCTATAACGGATAAAGCCGGGAAAGGATTTATTTTTATTTTATAACGGCAGTATGTGGCAATTGTCAAACAAAACCGAAACTCCTAATACAGTGTCAAGTTAAGTTTTTATGTTATATTACGGGTAAAAAAAGACTTAATTATTTTCTTGACTTGAGTAGTATAACCCTCTATATTCGCTTGTAGTTACGATGGATGTATTTCTCGCCGTATTATCAAATTGTTAATTATAACAGTATTTCTTTAAATATCTCTGTAATGAGGGGAGTGAGAGAGTTTTTTATTTTTTGTAACTTTAATGACTGAATACCCAGCTAACAATAAAATCAGACAATATACTATCAATTTTATAACATAAATTTAATTAACAGGAGAGCATAACCCAATGAGTGACAAACAAGTAGCAGTAAAAGAAACTGTCGCGACAAGAAAAACAGGGACTGAGGGGCTTTCATTCGGTCGTTTTTTCACCAAACACGGTATTCATCCGTTTGATGAAATAGAATGGGAATTGAGAACCGCAGTGATTACAAACGAAAAGGGTGAAAAGATATTTGAACAAAAAAATGTTGAGATCCCAAAATCGTGGTCGATGACTGCTACAAATGTTGTTGTGTCAAAATATTTTCATGGATTGATAGGGACACCCGACCGTGAGACGAGTGTTAAACAAATCGTTGATCGTGTTGCAAAATCGACAGTGGCATGGGGACGGAAACAAAAATATTTTGCAACCGAACAAGATGCAGATATTTTTTATAATGAGTTATGTTTTATTCTCGTGAACCAATACATGGCCTTTAATAGTCCGGTGTGGTTTAATGTTGGAATTGAAGAACGTCCTCAATGTTCTGCTTGTTTTATTAACTCAGTTCAAGATTCAATGGAATCAATTCTCGGTCTCACTCGCACGGAAGGAATGCTCTTTAAATTTGGATCGGGAACCGGTTCAAATCTTTCGGCACTTCGCTCTTCAAAAGAGGTTCTTGCAGGAGGTGGAACTGCTTCAGGTCCAGTCTCCTTCATGAAAGGGTTTGATGCATTTGCCGGTGTGATTAAGTCAGGCGGGAAAACACGTCGCGCAGCAAAGATGGTTATTCTTAATGTTGATCATCCCGATGTTGTGGACTTTATCAATTGTAAAGCCGTAGAAGAGAAAAAGGCATGGGCATTGATCGATGCAGGATATAACGGTGGATTCAATGTTCCCGGTGGTGCTTATGATTCTATTTCTTACCAAAACGCAAATCACTCTGTTCGCGTAACAGATGATTTTATGAAAGCTGTTCTTGAAGATAAAGAATGGCAAACGAAAGCGATCAAAAACGGAAAACCTGTTGACACTTATCGCGCTCGGGATTTGATGAGACAGATTTCTGAAGCAGCATGGTTATGCGGTGATCCGGGGATGCAGTTCGATACGACTGTGAATGCTTGGCATACATCTTCCAATACGGCACGCATCAATGCATCGAATCCATGCAGTGAATATATGTATCTGGATGATTCAGCTTGCAACCTTGCATCTCTCAACCTGATGAAATTTCGTACGGATGACGGCGAGTTCAATGTAGAAGCATTTAAATATGCGGTTGATATAACGATCACTGCACAAGAGATCTTTGTTGATAATGCAAGTTATCCTACACCAATGATCGAAAAGAACAGTCATGATTTTCGCCCGCTTGGTTTAGGGTATGCAAATCTTGGTGCGGTATTGATGGCTCGCGGTTTGGCGTATGATAGTGAATCCGGACGCGAATATGCTGCTGCAATTACATCGTTGATGTGCGGTGAAGCGTATGCTCAATCATCACGAATTGCAAAAGAAATGGGTCCATTCAAAGGATATGCGATCAATCGTGAACCGATGCTGAATGTTATGAATAAGCATAGCGTTCATGCTGATAAGATCTCCACTCAATATGTTCCGAACAAATTATGGGACGCTTCGAGCACTTCATGGAAAGAGGCAATTGAACTTGGAAGAGAATTTGGATATCGCAACGGACAGGCAACGGTGCTTGCGCCGACCGGAACGATTGGATTTATGATGGATTGCGACACGACCGGTGTTGAACCAGATATCGCTCTTGTAAAATACAAAAAACTTGTTGGCGGCGGCATGATGAAAATTGTCAATCAGACCGTGCCGGAAGCATTACGTAAACTCAACTATGACAGTGAGCAGATCGAACATATCATTTCATATATCGATAAGAATGATACGATCGAAGGAGCTCCGTTCCTAAAAGAAGAACATCTTTCAGTATTCGATTGCGCATTCAAACCTGCAAAAGGAAAACGTTCCATTCAATATATGGGACACATAAAAATGATGGGCGCAACACAGCCTTTCCTATCAGGAGCAATTTCTAAAACAGTGAATATGCCGAATGACGTAACACCGGATGATATGATGCAGGCGTATGTTGAATCTTGGAAACTTGGTCTTAAAGCTGTTGCAGTGTATCGTGACGGATGTAAACGAACGCAGCCTCTTTCCACATCATTAGATGGTGAAAAGAAGAAAGAAGAAAAGAAACCAGAGTTACGTCTTGCGAGACGCCGACTTCCGGCAGAACGTGCAGCCTATACTCATAAATTCAGTATTGCAGGACATGAAGGATATATCACGGTTGATATGTATGAGGATGGATTACCGGGTGAAGTATTCATTACAATGTCAAAAGAAGGTTCAACACTTTCTGGCATGATGGATGCATTTGCCACTTCGATCTCCATTGCACTTCAATACGGTGTTCCTGTAAAAATTCTTGTGGATAAATTCACGCATATGCGGTTTGAACCATCCGGATTTACACAAAATCCTGATATTCCAATAGCGAAATCGATCTGTGATTATATCTTCCGCTGGTTAGGTTTGAAATTCTTGCCGAAAGATGAACAGCCGATCTCCGTTGTTGCAGAATCAGTTGTGTTAGAAACACCGAAAGCAGAGGTTCGATATGCGGAGACGTTTGCATCAGCAGAACGGGGAGAAAAATACGTATTCCAAACACAGGCAGATGCACCGCCGTGCCACGAATGCGGTAGCTTGATGATCCGTTCGGGTGCTTGTTACAAATGCACACAATGCGGTTCGACATCTGGCTGCTCCTAATGTTTCAGTGAACAGGTAACATTGATCAATTAACAAAACGCCGAGGCAGCAATGTCCCGGCGTTTCTGTTTTAAAATAGTGCTTGACTTTATAGTTTTGAATGTTTNNAGATATCCGTGATGCACAAGCTCACCGCACAGCAGAAATTATTCGTTGAAGAATTCGGGAATCTGTATGCTTCATACGGATTCAAGCGGATGAACGGTTTGATCATTGGACTTCTCCTGACGACTCCTGAAGCACTTTCTCTTGGTGAGATCTGCCGGCTCCTTAACCGCAGCAAAGGTCTTATCTCCGAAGCAACCCGCCGTCTCAACTCACTTGGATTTATTAAAAAAAGCAGCGGAGCGGACAGCAGAAAGGACTATTATGTTGCGGACGATGAGATATTCATCAACGTATTCCATTTTAATATGGGAACAGTCCGGAAGAATATCTCGCTCGCTGAAACATTCCTCAATCAACTAAGCAATGATAAATCACAAGAACAGAAGCGATGGAGAGAGAACTTGGCAATGATGGAAATCTTCTACGAACACATGAATGACTTCTACAAAGAATTTGACACCGTTTGGCGTAAGAAAAAGAAAGCATTATATCGAACGAAATAGATGAAAAGGATAATATTATGAGATTAAAAGATAAAGTAGCCGTAATCACCGGCGCAGGTCAAGGAATTGGAAAAACAACTGCACTCATTTTCTCACGCGAAGGAGCGTCGATTGTCGTTGCAGATATCAATGAAGCACAGGCACAAGCAACAGCCAATGAAATTACTGCCAGCGGCGGTAATGCTATTGCCGTGAAAGTGAATGTAGCAAGTCTTCAGGATTGTGAACAGTTGGCAAGGACTGTCATTGAAAAATTCGGTAAAGTTGACATACTGATCAACAACGCCGGAATCACCCGGGATGCGACTCTTGCAAAGATGACCGAAGAACAATTCGATCAGGTGATCAGTGTGAACTTAAAAGGGGTCTTCAATATGACCAAAGCGATCACACCGTTTATGGTCGAAAAAGGTTATGGAAAAGTAGTTAACACATCGAGTGTTGTCGGTCTGTATGGAAATTTCGGTCAAACAAATTATGTGGCAACAAAAGCTGGAGTGATTGGAATGACGAAAGTGTGGGCTCGTGAATTCGGGAGAAAAGGGATCACTGTGAATGCTGTAGCACCTGGATTTATCGCGACGGATATGATCGCAACGGTTCCGGAAAAAGTGATCAACGGAATCAAAGAACGGACCCCGTTGCAGCGACTCGGCGAACCGATCGATATTGCGAATGCTTATCTTTTCCTTTCATCAGATGAATCGGCATTCGTATCGGGAATAACACTGAGTGTCGACGGCGGAATGGTGTGGTAAAAACAATTAACAATTATCAATTGACAATGGACAATTAATATAGAATGCGAAAAGCTAAAATTATTGCAACAGGTCATTACGCGCCGGAGCGAGTCGTTCCCAATTCATACTTCAACGATCTCTATAATGAGGATGTTGACTCATTTCTGAAGACAAATCGGAATATCTATGAACGGCGATACGCAGCAGATTCTCAAGTGACATCCGATCTTGTCGTTGAAGCAGCTAAGAAAGCATTAACTGCTGCACATCTTCAACCGAAAGATTTGAACCTTATCATCGTTGCGTCTGATACTCCGGATTATATCTCGCCTTCAACAGCATCGGTCGTGCAATATAAACTTGGTGCTACGAATGCCGGGACGTTCGACATCAATACTGCGTGTGCAGGATTTGTCACTGCAGTTGATGTTGCATCAAAATTCATTGTCAGTGATGNNTTGATGAGCCGATATTTGGATTTTTCCGATAAAAAGATTGCAACGTTATTTGCTGACGGTGCTGGTGCAGCAATCCTTGCGCCTTCCTCTGATGATACAGGTGTGCTTCGAACCAAACTATTTACCGACGGACAGTATCACGATTATATGGGAATTTATGGGGGAGGAACAGCGATCAAAATTACAGAGCAAGCGATTGCAAACAAAGATCATTTACTTCGGTTTGCAAAAAAAATCCCGATCGAAACCAATGCAACGTACTGGCCTCGATTTATCAAAGAAGTTGCGGAAGGAATCCAACAACCGATCTCAGCTATTGATAAATTCTTTTTTACACAGATCAATATCAATAGTATCAACCAAACGCTTGATNNCAATTTGCCGCATGAGAAATCACATAATGTGATGAATAAATACAGATACACCGGAAGCGCTGCTATTGGAATGGCATTATCGGATGCAGTGGACCATCATATCCTGAAAAAAAACGATTTAATTTTTCTTGTCGGTTCAGGCGGCGGAATGGCAATGGCTGTATCAGCGATCCGTTGGGCGTATGATACGTAAAAAATAATTTGTCAAAGACACGTTCTATTAATACAAGACAATTATGATGACAACAAAGAATAGAGGAATGATCCTGGCAGTGATTGCAGCTGCGCTCGGCTATTTTGTCGATCTCTATGATATAGTATTGTTCGGTGTTGTGCGAATCGCAAGTTTGAAGGATATTGGAATCGTTGGGGATGAATTGATCTCCAAAGGAATTCTGCTGTTGAATCTTCAGATGATCGGAATGTTGATCGGTGGAGTGGTCTGGGGAATCATTGGGGATAAACTCGGAAGAAAAGTTGCTCTTCTCTCTACCATTGCGTTGTATTCCACTGCAAATATCCTCAATGGATTTGTCACCGATATCAATACATACGCTGCATTACGATTCATTGCTGGATTTGGTCTAGCAGGAGAACTTGGAGCAGGAATAACTTTGGTAGCAGAAATTCTTCCAAAACAATTTCGCGGTTATGGAACAACAGTCATTTCATTTCTCGGGTTAGTTGGAGCGTTAACTGCTTCGTTTGTCGGAAGTTCTTATGATTGGCGGGTGGCGTACTTCGTCGGCGGGGCAATGGGTTTACTTGTTCTTGCCTTGAGAATTTTTGCTCTGCGAGAATCCGAAATGTTCGAAGAACAAAAGAAGTCAACTCACAAGCGGGGTGACATTCTTATCCTATTTAAATCAAAAACATTGATGCTGAAATTTTTAGCAGTGATTGCTGTAGGAATTCCGATCTGGTATGTTTCCGGAATTGTCATCACATTCTCACCTGAATTTGGAACCGCACTGAATCTTTCGAGGGCGATTACCGCTGCGGAGACTTTAAAATGGCAGGCTATCGGTTTGGCGATAGGAAGCGGATTGAGCGGAATTATTAGCGAGATGATCAAGAATAGAAAAAAGGTTGTCTGGTTCTGTTTTATTCTAATGTCAATACTGACGGTTTACACATTGAACATGGTCAATGCAAGCGCAGATCTATTTATGGTAGTGATCCTCGTTGTCGGACTCGGCCAGGGATATTGGACAGTGTTTTTAACTATGGCGGCTGAGAATTTTGGAACAAATATCCGCGCAACGGTTGCAACGTCGGTACCGAATTTTGTCCGCTCGATGGTAGTTCCCATGTCGTTGTGGCTGAATATGATCCGGCATGATATTGGGCTCATCAATGGTGCTCTGTTGATTGGTGGAANNGAATTGTCTTTACGGTTGCATCCATTTCGCTCTATTCATTAAAAGAAACGTATGGACAAGAGATCAATTACATTGATAAAGCCTAACGCACAAATTTAATTTCATGAACATTAGCAAGAACATACAAAACAATTCGATACGAACTCAATGGCTTGAACGATGGGCGCAGTATACCCCGACGAAGGTTGCAGTTGTTGATGATGCTAGCGGTACATCATATTCGTATTCAGAAATGTATGCGATTGCAAACCGTATCTCACGTTCTTTACAAAATGATTTTGAAATTCATCCGGGAGATCGTATTGCCGTGTTATCGATGAACACGATCGAATATCTTTTCCTCTATTTTGCAACACAGCAGATTGGAGCAATTCTTGTTCCTGTGAATTATCGGTTGGCAGCCCGAGAAATAGAATACATTTTACAAGATTGTTCGGCAAAATTATTGATCTATCAGGATGAATATCGGTCAATTCTATCGCAAATATCAGAGAAAGTGTTGCCAAATCAACAATTACTTATCCGCTCTGAAAACAATAAGAGTCTTGCATCAATCATCAGTAATAGTACCATATCTGGTGAAAGGATTGAGTTTACAGCGACATTCACTGATCCTTGTATGATCCTGTATACTTCCGGAACAACAGGAAAACCAAAAGGTGCTTTAGTCACC
>DMPG01000014.1:15117-15414 GCA_003456055.1 Bacteroidota bacterium
TTGCTCCCTTCTTCCATACCGGAGGATGGCATGTCTTAACGACACCGTTCATTCACCATGGGGCGAAAATTATATTCCTTAATTCGTTCAATGCTGATCGGATCGTAGAATTATGTGATACCGAAAAAGTAACGGTGTTGTTTGGCGTTCCGACGATGATGAAGATGATGTCAGAAACAAAAGCATTTCCAACAACAAAATTTGAGTCTGTCCGTTTTGCTATCGTCGGGGGAGAACCGATGCCGATCCCGCAGATCGAGTTGTGGCAGAAAAAAGGAGTTCCGATTCGACAAGGAT
>DMPG01000014.1:15419-17440 GCA_003456055.1 Bacteroidota bacterium
AAAAGGGTCGATAGGATTTCCAAACTTTTATATAGACACGAAAATTGTCGATGATTCCGAGAACGATGTTGGAATAAATCAGCCGGGAGAGTTATTGATGAAATCCCCTGTTGTCACTCCGGGGTATTGGAACAATGAGAAAGCAACATCGGATGCGATAAAAGATGGATGGTTCCATACGGGTCATATCGTACGGAAAGATGAAGAGGGGTATTTTTATGTTGTGGATCGAAAAAAAGATATGTTCATCAGCGGGGCAGAGAATATTTATCCGGCGGAGATCGAACATTTTCTCTATTCTAATCCAAATGTTGCTGAAGTCGCCGTCATTGGTGTTCCGGATGCACAATGGGGTGAAGTGGGGAAAGCATTCATCGTCTTTAAAAANNNNAAATAGCAAAATTTAAGATCCCTAAATATTTCGAGTTCATTCAAGAGTTGCCAAAAGGACACAGCGGTAAAATATTAAAACGTGCTTTAAAAGATCTTCACCAATTACCATAATTCACAATACTCTACAACAATAAATTCCTTAAGGAGGATTTATGAAAAAACAACTTCTGCTTCTTGCACTAATTTCCATGTTCATCGCCGTTGGATGTAAAAAGGATGATGAAACCCCGGTAACACCAACCGCATCAGATCCTATTGTTGCAACCTGGGTTTCTGAAGGTTTGAATGTTCCGTTAGGACTACGCAGCGCACCATTTAAAGTGAAGAAGATCGTTGCAACCTTCAATTCGAACAAATCGTACTCAGTGGTTCAAACTGATAGTGCGAATGTCAACACGACATTCACCGGAACCATCACCACAAATGAATCTGCAAATACAGATACAGCATCTGCTTCGTTGACCAAAGGTGCAAAGATTAACAACATTGTTGCAAATCAAGCAACACCTTCTGCTGTAACATCTACCGGTATTTTTGCAATCAGCGGTGCAAATATGACCTATGAGATCATTCAGACTACCCCCGCTTTGTCAGGAGTTTCTGCTCCGACAGCTGCAGGTGGTTTTGGCAGTACAACAATTGCCGGTGTAAAATATTCAATCTATATTCAAAAATATGTAAAGCAATAATTTTTCACCTAAACCCGTGAGGTCCTAAAGTCCTCACGGGTTTCTTATTAAAGGAAGAAGTTATGAAAACTTCAAAGTTCCTATTCCAAGCCTCAATTCTCTTATTGTTCTCTATTACAGTCTTTGCACAAGACAGTGCATCTTTTATTGACCGAACGAGGCGAATACCAGACCCAAAACCACAGGAGTTCCGATTTATTGGTTATTGGTTTACCCGTGGTACAGCGTCTGATGTTGCACCAACCAACGAATTATTACGGGGACAAATTATCGGTCGTTTGTTTGGACCGAATACAACCAATTCATCTGCAAAAACATCATCATTCTTTGAACAACGATTTGTTCCAATGTTTATTTATTCACCATCAATTCTCGATGGAGTTGCTACATTTCGAAGCTTATTTAAAATTGACATGACGTGGGGAGATGCTTCTTATGGAACCGGAGGAAATGTAGGTGGTGGTATTAATGGCGGTCAGGTAAATTTGCAAACTCTTCTCGCCAATGTTGATATTCACCCTACTGACGCGCAATGGAATGTGGTGATTGGTTTGCAGCGAATATTTGATAATGTGCGTGATCCTAATGTCTCTGCAGTAAGTACAGCGCAAACAAGTGGATACAAGCTCGCATATTTTGGAACTCAGGGAGTTGGTATCAGCTTCTATGGCTATTTAAATAAGGAAACGCAAATGCGAGCCGGATATTATCAGTTGTATGAAAATACTATTCAAGAAGATGATGACGTGGCATTATGGATGTTTGATGTTGAATCACGAATTACGGATCGCATAGAAATTGGTGCAGACGCATGGTTTACGTGGGATCGCGGAAAGAACGGCGGTGGAATTTCAGTTTTGGGTCAAGGTTTGAACAGTACGCTAGCAGAGTATAATGGTGCGACGCGTTTAAGCTTTCCTTCATCAAAATATGAAGCGA
>DMPG01000237.1:0-10673 GCA_003456055.1 Bacteroidota bacterium
AGAAAAGATTCTCGGGCTACTTTGGAATATTTTTTATCCAACAATCCTTTGTTCACTCCTTTAGCAAACGCATAGGTAAACATACTTGAGGCTGAGGCTTCAAGATAATTTCCCGGAGCATTCTGCTTATTGACAACTTGATACCATAATTTCGATTTTTCATCCCGTTGTTTCAAAACATTCGCCATCAAATTCTGGAATATCGTATTCAATTCTTTCCGTTTCGGATGATTATTGGGGAAATAGTCCAATACATCAATCAAGCCGACAGCATACCAACCAAGCGCACGTCCCCAAAGATTCGGTGAGCAGCCGGTCTCTTTATCTGCCCATTGTTGTTGTTTGCTTTCGTCCCACCCATGAAAATATAAACCGGTATTTTTATCATAGGAATGTTTGGCAATCAGCAGAAATTGATTTGCTATATCATCGAATGCAGCAGAATCATGGAACATTGAAGAATACAAAACATAAAATGGTTCTCCCATATACAGACCGTCGAGCCACATTTGATTGGGATATATCGCTTTATGCCAGAATCCTCCTTCGCTTGTGCGAGGATGCAACGAAAGTTGGCGTCGAAGTGTGTCCGAAGCCCATTTGTATTTCTTTTCTTTGAACATATCAAATGCGCGCAATAATGGCTTCCCGGGAGAGATATTATCAATATTGAATTCCGTCAGTTTATATGTATTGATCGAACCATCATCCCGAACATAATGATCGAGATTTTTTTTGATGTACAGTTTATACTGTTCATCACCCGAATGAAGCCACATTTGATAATATGCTTCGAGCATCAGTCCCTGTTCATAGTTCCATCGTTTCGATTTTTCTTCATCGGCATAGACGATTGAATCGGGATGAAGTTTTATAAAGCTCTGTGCAATTCGGTAAGACCAACGAGATTCTTTTGTTTGTTGCCCTGCAGAGAGTGATATCAACAAAAAGAGAAAAATAATTCCAAATTTTTTCATCGGATATTTATTGAGAAAGTTTAAAACGACGAGGAATCATCGTTATACGATTCCTCGTCGTTTGGAATACAAATTATTTCATTAATAGCATTCGTTTTACAGCAACACTGTTCCCCGATTGGATGCGATAGAGATAGACACCTGAGCTAAGATGCGAAGCATTAAAATTGATCGAATACTCTCCCGCATTTTTATACTCATTCATAACATCCGCAACTTCTTGCCCTAACAGATTGAATACTTTTGCAGAGACAAACCCGGATTTTGCAATACCAAATACAATCGTGGTGCTTGGATTGAATGGATTCGGATAGTTTTGTTGAACGAAAAATGAAACAGGAATCCCATTCTCATTCAACGACTTCACTGATGTGACAGGAACTTTAAGACTTCCTCCTCCATTTACGATTGAGCCAGAAGGACCAAGAGTGAACGGAACTGTATTATCAAACATACCTGCTTTTAAAGTCAGGATACCGTTTATTCTTGTTGGGCTTTTAAGTGTTACTCCTGCAGCATTATTAATGGTAAGATTATTGACAACTGTTGGAAGTAGTGTATCTGCCTGTGCAACCGTTCCATCGTATTCAAAATTTGCGGCAGAATCAAGAATAATGGCACCTCCGCCATTGATGTTTCCTTTGAAACCATTTGAGCGACCGGAAATTATTGTTCCTCCTGCAGCCAGTGTAAATGTTGATGCAGCACTTCCACCTATTGTACACGTATCAAAATCAACAATTGCACCTTTTCGCACAGCAAATCGAATATTAGAAGATGTTACTGCCCCACCCCTAATAAAAGTTTGTTTTGTTGTTCCATTAAAAATTAAGGAATCGGGAACCGTTGTAGTCGAATTTGTCGTAAAACTTCCCTCCGTTACAGTAATATTTCCAGCGACAAACAAATTTACCATCCCGGCACTTCCATTCGCCAAATTAAATGTTCCTTTGGAATTGATGTTACCCTTTATAACAACAGAAAACGTATCACTTGGACTGCTTGATCCGGTTGAGGTGAAGTATGCTGTTAACGTATCAAGAATTACATCGCCATTGATCGTTATCAATTTCCTGCCGCTTGGTACGGTGACATTTCCTGCCGTAAGTCTGAAATATTGAGAGTTACTCTTAATTATTCTGACCGTACCACCAATAGTGTTGTTTGCCATACCTAAATTCAATCCACCAGATTGAGCGGGACAATTCCATGTTAAGTTATAAAAATTCTGATTACCGTTAGAAGGTGCATTCCCAACTAATCCGGTAATTACACATGATGAACCCGAATCCCACACTACCTTCGGAAGCGTACCTCCATTCACCGCATGTTCATAAGTGCTGCCGGCTTTAAAAACAACTTTTGAAGAATCAAATACTCCAATTTTTCCACTTAATGTTTTTACTGTTCCAGTGATGGTAGCAGCAGCGCTGAAATAGACAGAATCTGTAACTCGGATTATATATGTCCCTGCTCCGGTGGGTACTGTGCCGCTTTTCCACGTTGAGGCAGCATTCCAGTTACCGTTTGCTTTTGTGCTATCAGTTTGCGCAAAACTTGCACCAGAAAAAATAATTGCCATAACTGTAATGAGAAGTTTTTTCATTATGGATCTCCTTTTAAAGTGATTGGAATGTTTTATTGTCTCTTGGAATTAATTAGTTTGGCCACGGAATATCATACGATACATCCGCGGCAATTGAATGTGTTTTTTTTATGTTGATACTCACCGCATCAGCCCACATATCTATAAATTTCATTTTGGAATATTCATATGTGACATTCAATCGAACATTGGAAAGATAAATACCAATCCCTGTTGAATAAATGGAATATCCTACCGGTTCACCGGCAATCGGGTTGCTTTCAGATTCAAATACTTCCGATTGTTCACGAATGCCACCTCGCAGTGAAAACCAATCAAGTGGTTTGTACTCAACACCAATATGTGACACATTCGATGAAAGCCACGGATTAGTTTGTACATTATTACTTGCGTTATATGTTGCCGATGAATACGGTCGTAATTCATATTCAAAACCAAATGTGAGGTTTTCTCGCAAATTAATCGACAAACCAATTGTACTCCGCATTGGGATTGTAATTTTGTCTTTGCCATTAATTATTTGTGTTTTAATAGATCCGGTAGTATCGGTTTTCACTATGTTTTTAAATGTCCGCTCAATTGTCGTCGGCAATTTTAGAGAAAGACCGGCTGTGATAAATTTCTCATGATACGATGAACTGACGGTGAACTCTTGTCCGCTGTAATCCGAAGTTCCCGATTGTAATATTCTGAAATATACAGATTCTGCACGGAAATAATTTTGGTAGAGCCGAATTCTTCCTCGTTCTACGCGTGATTCCATGTCATCTGAAGTTCCACTCAACAACAAACCGCTGATACCAAGGGAAAGTTTATCAAATACCGTGATCGAAACTGCACCGCCAAATCCTTTTATAGAACCATTGCGCTGTTGAAGAGCTTGATACCATTGAATAGGAATTGAAGTGGAATCATCATCATTTATCGGTCGGGTTGGAAGAAACGGATTCGCCGACAGTATTGAAGGTGACATCACATTATTGTTTTGAAAATACCAGTTGAGATTGGCATATTCCACAACACCGGCACCGGCAGTAATTCTTATTTCTCCTAGAGTAACCGGTACTGCAATGAATGCTTGTACCGGAGCATTTCGGGATTCAGTCTTTTCCCAATCCGGACGAAGGTTATCGAAAGGACGCTGGATTGAATCGGCAGCAGTATAATCTTGTCGTGTTGTGTCATACACCGGATTAGGAATATCTCTTGTTAAGCCTTCTAACAATAAACTAAAGCTGGAATAATATTTAAGCGGGGAATATTGTTGAGCTTGATTTGATGTAATTGATTGTTGGAGTCCATTAAAGGAAATCTGAAGTGCTTTTAGTGATTGAAGTGCCGCGGGATTGGCAAACATAATACTTGCTTCATTCGTCATTCCAAAAGTTATACCTCCAACTCCTCGCGATGCCGCAGAATGGATGCTGATTTTGTCTATTCCCTGCGTAGTCAGTGGTTTCCCGAATCCTTGCGCAGCAACATTGTGTCCAAAGAAGAGTGAAATAAATACGATACTACTGAATAGTTTTATAGCAAATAATCGTTTCATTATAATCCAACTCCTAAACTAATTCGGTGGACATTTCCAAGATACGTTCCGAGCGACCCATAGCCATAATCAACCGAAAGATCAAAACCGGTAAGTGATTGTTTTACTCCGGCTCCAAATGTTAAACCTTCAGAATCATAATTAAATTTATATCCCCCTCTCAGAGAGAAAATATTTCCGTAGTTATATTCAATACCAACATGCTCCTGTTGTTCATAGTCATTTGGTTGAAATAGATCGAACGCAATTGCCAAAGTATTGTCTTCGTCAAATCCGGCGATCGCATCTTTACCGATGATATTTGCAGCAATTCCCCAACGAAACATCATTGGAAGCGGATGCGATTCTTTTGCATAGGTAACATTCGCGCCAAAATTCTGCACAGAAGCGGCGATCTGAATAGAACGAAATCCGGTATTATATCGAATTCCAAAATCAAACATGAAACCGTTTGCCCACGTTTTAACTTCTTCGGAAACTCCTGTATTGACTTGTGCAATAACCTTATTACCATTGTACAATGACTCGTGAGCATATTTAATTGAGCCCCCGGTAGAGAACTTATCTGTAAGGTTTGTAGCGTATGTAATTCCAACAAGATAACTGAATGGGCGAAATGTATTTCCGGTAAGTCCTGGATCGGGCCAGGTATTAATGTATGGTCTCACTGCAACCGCTTCAATCAATTCTCCAAAATCAACATACTGCATTTGAACACCAATTGCTCCAAGATCTCCGAGCGATGATGCATAGGAGAATGCTCCCTGCCGCGTATCAAAAATCCAATTGATATATGAGAATGTAAAATCATGATTGATCGTTGTTGCAATACCGCTCGGATTCCAGAACACAGCATCAGCACCGTGTGCCCAAACCGAATATGCATCTCCAAGCGATGCACCGCGCGCTGTGGGTATTACTTTTAAGAATTGCATCGAAGTACTTCCAACTTTTTGCGAATATACTGTCGTTGTCAGTATGCAGCAGCCGCAAAGGATATATAAATATTTTCGTAGTTGATTCATTAGTTGAAATCCTTTTTTCAATGGATGACGGCAAATTTACCGGTGATTCGTTTCCCGGTTGCAGCATCGTCAACGGTAAAGAAATAGATCCCCGATGCCATCATCTGATTATTGCGCGTGATCTGAAACCATTCTTGTTCATACCCGGCGGTTGGCGGCGTATCATGTTCTATCGTGTGGATCAATTGTCCGCTGTACGAAAAAATTCTGATCGTGCATTTTTTAGTCAACCCCATAAATCCGATCTTATCGGTAAATTCACCATTAATGGATGACCCTTGTCCTCCGCGTGTTAAGATCAACGGATTTGGAGTGACCCATACTTTTTCCAATGTTAACGCAGCAGGAGATTGCGTCGCATGTCTCGTAAAATTTGTTACACCGCTCTGTTGACCAAGCGCATCTACTGAATAGACAATGTAATATGCATCTTCTCCAAGATTGCTTTCTTTGTCATAGACAAGGTAAAGACTGTCGCGCCAATACCGTGGATCATGTTTCCCTATACTATCGATTAAATGCCAAGGACCAAGAGCACTTGACGCACGATACGCTTTGTAATGACTGAACGGGGCATGAAGTCTTGCAATTGAAAAGGATTCAACCTGATCTCTCCATGTAATTTTATTTACCGCCGCGCCCGTATTTTCAATACTAATTACCGGAGCCGGAACAGAAATGCTTACCGTGTTGTACATACCCGTAGGCGGTGTATCTTTTGGTTCAAATTGGAGTGAATCCCATTTCACCAAAGGATTTCCTGTGTAGATTTGAATTGCTCTGTCAGCAACATCGCGGATCGAAACTACACCTGGTGTTACATACCACGGTAACTCATGGTTTTGAAGATAATTACTACCGATTTTGTTTGCAGTCAAACTAATGTTTGCATAGCTCATCTCTTTATACCAGCTCGGAACCGGATTAAACCCTAGTGTACCTGTTTCATTTCCTCGGCTTCCACCCAGATCTTTGTAGATACTGTCGCTTGCAATACCAGCTCCATATCCAACAACTTCTGCAATCGTAAAATGTAAATGAACATTCTTCGGCAAATTATATGGTCCAAAAATATATCCGTGAGAACCTGGTTGAGTATACCCTAAAGTCCACGATGGTTTTGTTCTTCCTTTCCAGTAATTCCACGATGATACATCAGAAAATTTTGTAACAAACGCTGTTGAATCAGTTGCACCGTTAAACGGAGAGGTTTTTCGTGCAGTAACATTAAGCCACGTCCGTATTTTTTCATAATCAATATTAGCATTTTCATAACGATTGGTGTATGGCTGTTTCATCCGATTGTTTGAATCCCATACATAATTGCTATCTGAAGTTTTCGGATAATTTGTTTGACCTTTTGTAGAAAGATTATCGTAATCATAGTGTAATGGAAAAATTCCTACTGCTTGAGGAGAATTTAACCCGCCTCGATTTCCTGATTGAGACCAGAGATTAAAAAATGTTGACTCAGCACTTCCGGTTCGATCGTGATTGTAAGACAACCACCGTTTCAAATCATACCGCGCATACATATCTTTGCTTCGCAAATCCCCTTCAGCCCATCGATTATATTTTCTTTCAAGACCAAACATTGATGGAGCAAATCCATAGCCCCAACCGACAAAGGCATCTGTATAATCCACTGTGTCGATATTAACAATATCGTACTCATAAATGATAAAACTATTATATCCAGGAAGACTCCACGCACGACTTGTGCGTGTCACCGCTACCTTCAATCCAATCGTTGTCCATTGTGCAACAATGATCTCTTCAGCTTCATTTGGGTTATATGCTGGATTAAGATCTCCATTCGACAATACAGGGAAGTTTTCTGTTCGGGTGATTGTTCCGGGATTGACATAGACACCTGTTACCGGAACAGATTGACCATTTCCGGCAGTTGTTACTGCACCGCATGTTGCCGTAAAACTAACACCCCCTTTAAATCCACTGATATATAATCCTCCGCCTAAAGAATTATGACTTCCTTTGTATTCAAATCCATTCAGGATCAAGGATGAATTGGGAGGCCATTCCATGGAAGAATGACCTTTGATCATTCCGTTGTCTCCGCGATCGTATGCTCTGCCAAGTTCCCCTGTGTTAAATACGGTTTGATGCAGCATACCGCGGGTATGGTATTGCGGAGTGCGCGATTGAGATATTGCAAACACATTCAGCATCATTGTACCAATGATACAGTAATAGAATATTTTTTTTAAAAAAACTTTTTTGTTCATTGTATTTCCTTATTAAAGATCAATAACAATTCCAAAATTGAACGATCGCGGATCATTTTCATAGATCAAAAATGACTGATCAACAGGAGATGATATACCTCTATTCGTTTCATTCCAATAGAGCACACCGTTATTCTTATCATCAATAGGATAATTCTCATACGATTCGATCAATTTGTTTGTTTGCCCGGCGTTGATCTTTGGAAACAGATAAGAGTAATTTAAAATTTTGCTGTCAAACAGATTAAAGATTTCAGCATAGAATAATGCGGTCGTTCCAAAAAAATCACGGATGCGTTTGGTAAATTTAAGGTTCGTGTTATACTCAGCCGGTGTACGTGCACCATTGGTCAATTTTGTGTTGAATGAAGATGTATATGGTCTTCCGCTCCGTGCAAATGAATTGGATGACACAGAAATATTGGATAACGGATATGAATCTAAAACCAGCGGACCAAATTCTTCATCAGTGGAATAGGCAAGCGTTATGACAAGATTATGAGTCCTGTCAAAATCCAGAACAATATCCCTTCGAGGAACATTTTGACTTCCAGTAGTGACGGCTCCCGTGCCATCACGAGTAAAAACCACCATAGCATTCGTTGGAGTTGCACTTTTACCTGTTGCCACTCCAAATTGATAATTGATCGATCCGCTTATGTTACTTTTTCGTTTGGTCAAGGCAATTCTAAATCCACGAATGTCGGCGTAATCTCTGTTAAAAAAAGAATTGTATGAAACCGCTGTACTGTCGGTGAAGATTGCTTGCTGAATAAGATTCTTTACATCTTTATAATACCCGCTGATATCAAGAGTAAACCCTTCGCCGAGTCCTTGGGTGACACCAATGTCATAACTGTTGGTCGTTTGCGGTTCCAGTCTCGGATTACCCAGCGTGAATGGAGCAACGGCAGAATTTGGATTATAGATCATTGTGTTGGCAACAATGTATTGGAATGATGGACGCTGCATAAATGATCCATAGTTCAAATGAAATACAGTGTTCAGATTAATTGGAAATGAAATACCTGCTCGCGGCTGCAATCTGCCTAAAATCGGAGGTGTAGCTTTTTGTGCACGTTCGGGATCACTTACAAACGTACCACCTGTATCCGGAACGGAAAACGGATTGAACTGATCGATATAATAATCTTTGTTAGCATTCCATACATCCAATCGCAAACCGATATTGGCGATCATTCCTTCAAATTCCATTTTATCCTGAACATACATTCCGATCTCAAAAGGTTTAGCGGTATACGTTCGGGTTTGCAATGTCGAACTCGTATTGAAATATCCTGCCGCATCTATTGTATACAGATTGTATTGAACCCCTCCATTCAACAAGTGAGAGTTTGTGATCTGGCTTGTCAACCCTGCTTCTAATGAAACGGTCAATGTTTTCTCTTTTCTGAAATCATCCGTTCCGCGTAAATACGTAAACTTGTCGGGTCCCGTTGTATAATCGTACATTCGTGTCGAACTTGAAGTAGTTGGTTTTCCAAAAAGTGAATCGGGAATTGTGCTCGGCCACGGAGTCGAACCAAAATAGGTCGATGTATTCAGGGTGTTAAGCTTTATTTCATAAAACGTTTTTGCACTGAGTGCTTGAGTAAACCGCACACCGAGCTGAGTATTTTCAGTTTTTTGATATTGAATATCCAATATTCTATCCCACAACCAACTATAATACCCAAGACCGTTTACGCTTGGAAATACATTGGTATAGTTTTTTGCGTAGCCTCCGCTTATTCGCACGGTAGCTCCCGCACCTAAATCAGTCGCAATATTTCCCATCAACTGTTGTTTAAGGTCTGGTTGTTCAGTTGGAAATACCGGATTAGTAACATTTGAACGAACAGCAATAAACATTCGCATATTATCACTGATCGGTCCGCCTGTTCCACCTTCAACCGAATAATCTACTCCATCGCCGTAATTGCGATAGAGATCTCGTTTCAATTGTCTTCGCCACAGTGTCATTGCAATTTGCGTCTGCACCGCTGTATCTTTTGCATAACCATCTTTAATATTACTGATGCTCGAATAATACGGAAGGTTATTATTTTCAGGGTCTCCGTACTTCCACACTTGTGGATCTAAAAATTTTGACAAATATGAATTTACACTTGGGTCATACACATTGGGTCCGAAATGCTTTCTCCCGGGAGAACGCATCCGCATTTCAAATGTTGAACGCCATTTATCCGATTTCCCTTCTTTCATCGAAATGTTCACAACGCCTGATTGTGCATTACCATACTGAGCTCCGAAACCGCTGGTGATCACTTCAACTTCTTCTACGGCAGACATGATCGGAACAAACGCAGTTGAAGCATCGAGTGGATTAATGATTCCCATTCCCTGCAGAGTATAGAGCTCTTCTCCGCTTCTGCCGCCGCGGAAATGCCCATCGGTAACATCTGCCGCAAGCCCTATCACATCAGAAACATCCCGCATCCCCGCAATTTGCTGCACTTCTTCGGGACGAATGATTGTACTCGTTGAAGTTTTTTCCGGTTCAACATCCGGCCGTACTGCTTGAACAATAACTGCTTCTTGTTCAACAACAGTTGATTTTATTTTAAAGTCTGCCGTGGTTGTTCTTCCTGAATTAACAATAACGCCCATTTGAACTTGTTTTTGATAACCAATCATTGAAACATTCAGATCATACTTTCCGGCAGGAATATTTAAGATAAAAAATGTTCCCTCCAGATCCGTAGAGGCACCCATTGTTGTTCCCGCAATAACAACATTGCATCCGATCAACGGCTCTTTTGTGTCTGCATCAACCACCACTCCGGAGATCTTTCCCCCATTTTGTGCAAAGGCAACATTGAAGGCCGTAATAAAAAAAGCTGCTATGAGGATGTATCTATTTTTCTTAACGTTGCTCAGTTTCATTGTTTCTCCGTACAACATTTTTTTATTTTGTAATGATCAATTTGCCGTTCACATAAAGATTATTAAGTTGCAAGCCGCTTACATGCTCAAGCACATTTGCATTTTTCATATTATCAAACCGGCAATTCTCTATCCGCATATTGGTGATTGGTGACCGTTCATATCCTTTAAGAAAAAGTCCGTACTTTCCTTTTTTTGCCGTAACATCACTGATCACGATATTTCGCATAACAGGAGTAAATGTCCCGGCATCTCCTTCTTCATAATTAAAATCTACAAGCACCACAGCTTCGGCAACTTCACCCACGGTGATACGTCGTGCAAAGAAATTCTCGATCACTCCGCCCCGTACAGAATTGGTCT
>DMPG01000237.1:10692-10816 GCA_003456055.1 Bacteroidota bacterium
CGAGATCTCGCTTCCAAGCACAACTCCGCCATGACCATCTTTCATTTCACAATGTTGGATAACAATATTCTCCGAAGGAACATTGACTCTCCGTCCATCCGCATTCCTTCCGGATTTGATCGCG
>DMPG01000060.1 GCA_003456055.1 Bacteroidota bacterium
TGGCGATGTTGGTAAAGGTTCTGCTGATTCATTGCGCGATGCAAAAGTTCGTGTGATCGTTACTGAGATCGATCCGATCTGCGCACTTCAGGCCGCAATGGAAGGATATGAAGTGAAAAGAATGGATGATGCAGTAAAAGAAGCTGATATCATTGTAACAACAACCGGAAACAAAAACATCATCACCGGTCGGCATTTCAAAGCAATGAAACACAATGCGATAGTCTGCAATATCGGTCACTTCGATATTGAGATCGATATGGCGTGGCTGAACACAAACTACGGAAAAACAAAAGATACTATTAAACCGCAGGTTGATAAATACACGATCGACGGAAAAGATTTAATCGTTCTTGCTGAAGGTCGTTTGGTAAATCTTGGCTGCGCAATGGGACATCCTTCGTTCGTAATGTCGAATTCATTCTCCAATCAAGTGCTTGCACAGTTTGAGTTGTGGAATAATTCTGATAAGTATGAGAAGAAGGTCTATACACTTCCAAAATACTTAGATGAAAAAGTTGCCCGTCTACATTTGAAAAAGATCGGCGTTGAGCTTGATGTTCTTTCTGAAGATCAGGCACAATACATCGGTGTTGCGGTTGAAGGACCGTACAAACCGGATTATTATCGCTACTAATGAACAAAGATGTCTGACACCATTGAGGTGTCTGCTATCTACAGTAAACAATAAAATCCCTGAAGTGTTTAGCTTCAGGGATTTTTATTTTTAGAACTAGATTTGCCAAGTCTTTAAGACTTGACAAGTTTGTCATATTTACCGTTCTTTCATAGCTTTAACATACATCTCATTCAGTTTCAGCCACGCCTTCACATTCTTCGGATGGATCCAATCGTTGCCGATCTCGTTCCATTCCGGTAGTGAGTGTGGAAGACCGATGCTGTCCACAAAATGCTCTTCAACGATGAAGAATTGATTCTTGTAGGGAAGGAGAAATCCTTTTCCTTGAGAGGCATGCATTGTATCGTCCAACACTTTTTTCGCTTGAGAGTATTTTGCGAACCAGATGTTCCAGTACGTTGTGAATCCTTTCGGATAGAATTGTTCCTTGATCTCTGCCAGCGGAGAAGTTTCCGCAGCATTATCGAGTGCGGATTTCAATTCCGTCCACGATTCGTAGCCGTTTTCAACAGCGATAACGTTGAACGCATGTTTCAATTGCAGATCGTTCAATGCGTTTGTATTATCTGCAGAAAGGGTTGTGAACAACGATAATCGTTGAAACCGGCCAACAGCATTCGCATCGCGCTGTTGAGCGTGTTTTAACAACAGATCTGCTTCGTTCTTGAGAAACTCGTAGTGTGTGTGAAATATATTCATACAAACTCCTGTTGGTCTATCGTTTGCCCTTGATTGATAGAGAAGTTTTAGAATATATGTTTGGTCGAATTGTGCACAGTGAAGTCTTCTTTTAGGGCATAGGTGTCTGTGCAAACCTAATGAAGAAATATACGAAGTATTGCCCAAAGGAACAGTTAAAATATTTTAATTGAATTGAACAAACTTTCTTGCCAAATGAAACATTTATTTCCATCTTAGTGTTATACTATCAACACAAACCAAAGGAAACGACAATGAATAAACTCATTTCTATAACATTCATCGCACTTTTTGCGATTGGAACACTTTTAGCACAGGAGTTAAAAAAGAAAATGGACGCGCCAATCTATGGTTTTACAATGAAAACACTTGAAGGAAAAGACAAATCTCTTGGTGATTATAAGGGAACAGTAGTGATGGTTGTGAATACCGCATCATTTTGCGGATATACACCCCAATACAAAGATCTGGAAGCACTTTATAAACAGTATAAAGACAAAGGGTTTGTTGTGATCGGATTTCCGGCAAATAATTTTGGCAAACAGGAGCCGGGAAACGATGGTGACATTGCTACGTTTTGCGAGCGAAATTACGGAGTCACATTCCCGATGTTCAGCAAGATCAGTGTAAAAGGAAATGATATTCACCCACTCTACAAATATCTCACGACAGAGACTCAATTTAAGGAAGAGATCGGCTGGAATTTCACAAAATTCCTTGTGGACAAGAACGGAAATGTCGTAGCAAAATATGCTTCAAAAGTAAAACCAGGTGAAAAGGACGTGACAGCAAAGATCGATGAATTGCTGGCCCAGCATTGAGTTCATACACTACATTATTCTGAGTGAGTGTCACAAGATAACACGAAGTGAAGAATCTGGTATGCGTAGCATGTGCTTTACAATTTGTAATTATTTAAGGAAACCAAGAAAACGGTTTCCTTTTTTATTATATTACTCAAGGAAATGTTTTGCTGATCTTGGTTCAGCATTTTTTATAGATTCTGAAATGCCGCTTTACGGNNCGTACAGCGGGACAAGTTCGGAAAGACGATATAATTTTAGATTGAAATGTAAATGCTGAAAATAATCGATATTAGAAAAAAGAAAAGCTTTTCAATAAACTCTGCCGGTGTCCGGTCGAGCAATGCTTCGATTGAAAAATCTGTTGCAGAGATAGTACGCCGAGTACAAAAGAATGGTGACGATGCACTGAAATATTATTCGAAAAAATACGATGGTGCAACCATCACTTCGATTAAAGTGCAGCCGAGTGAGATTTCTACAATACAAAGAAACGCCGATGCATCATTCGTTTCTATATTAAAAGAATCAGCTTCAAACATTAACGCATTTCACAAAGCACAGGTTCGAAAGCCGTTCTCTTTGAAACAAAAAGAGAATTCAGAATTGCGTCAGCTATATCGTCCGGTTGAGAAAGTCGGCGTCTACGTCCCCGGCGGGAAAGCGGCGTACCCTTCAACGGTATTGATGAATGTTATTCCTGCACAGGTAGCAGGGGTGAAAGAGATCCACCTTGTTTCGCCGCCGGATAAGAATGGAAATATACATCCCGATGTTTTGCTTGCCGCTTCACTACTTGGAATTAAAAATGTATATCGTGTCGGTGGAGCGCAGGCGATCGCTGCACTTGCTTATGGGACGGAAACTATTCCTGCCGTTGATAAGATTGTCGGACCGGGAAATATTTTTGTTGCGACAGCAAAGAGAATGGTGTACGGAACGGTTGGAATTGATAGTTTTGCGGGACCAAGCGAAGTTGTGATCCTTGCGGATAATTCTGCCGATCCTTCGTTCGTTGCGGCTGATTTGCTTGCGCAAGCCGAGCATGATGAACGAGCAGTTCCGATTTTGGTAACAACGAGCCGTTCGCTTGCGGATAAAGTGAATAGTGAAGTGAAACGAATGCTGCAGGAACTCCCTCGAAAAAATATCATAACATCATCGCTGTTGAATCAAGGAAGAATCTATCTTGTAGCTTCGCTTCAGCAGGGAATCGCGGTAACGAACGAACTTGCACCTGAACATCTTGAAATTATTACGACAAAAGATGAATACGTATTGAAGCAGATCCGCCATGCCGGTTCGATCTTTCTTGGCAATTATTCTCCGGTTGCGATCGGTGATTATTTTGCAGGAGCAAATCAGATACTGCCGACAGAACGAACAGCACGATTCTNNAAAAAAATCGAGTGTTATTCGCTACTCAAGCAAGAGGATGGAATCTGTCGCTGAAAATGTTGCAACGTTTGCTGACCACGAAGGATTAACAGCGCATGCAATGTCATTGCGAATACGAAAGAAAAATAAGATTTAATAAGAAACTAACTGTTATTTAATAACGTCTAAGAATTGTCATTTCGAGATTTCTCACTTTGTTCGGAATGACTACACAAAAAATGTCATTTTTAAAACACATAAAACCCTCCGTTCAAAAACTTGAAACATACAATGTGAAAGGGAAACCCCTTTCATCAGAACTGATCAAGCTCAATCAAAACGAAAATCCATTCGATCTTCCCGAAGAATTGAAACGTGAACTGGTGGAAGATTTTTATCATCAACCCTGGAATCGTTATCCCGATGTATTTCCAACGCATCTTCTGGAAGCATTATCGAAAGATCGTAATGTTCCAGTAGAAAGCATTATCGCAGCCAATGGTTCCAATGAACTAATGTATACAATTGGATTGGCGATTATCGGTAAAGGGACAAAAGTATTGATTCCGACGCCGACTTTCTTTTTGTATGAAAAAATTGTGAACGTGATGGATGGTGAATTGATCGAAGTACCGATGAAACCGGACCTATCGTTTGATGTAGAGACGATCATCCGAACTGCCCAAAAAGAAAAACCAGCTCTGATTATTCTTAATTCACCAAACAGTCCAACGGGCCAATCGATTCTGATCGCCGATGTTGAGAGAATTTTGAATGAAACGGATTCCATCATTGTTGTGGATGAAGCGTATATTGAATTTTCCGACAAGCCTTCAGCTGCAACTGTTTTATCGAAATATGATCGCTTGATCATTCTTCGAACTTTTTCAAAAGCTTTTTCTCTAGCCGGACTTCGTATCGGCTATTTATTAGCGCAGCCTGCGATGGTTTCCGAACTTTTAAAGCCAAAAATCCCGTTTACGGTGAATAATTTTTCTGCATCAGTTGCGATAAAATTATTGCAGAAAAACGATCTGGTTACAGAGAGGATCCGTTACATTATACAGCAGCGTGCATATTTATACAAAAATTTATCTGAACAAAATGGAATTACAGTCTTTCGTTCAGATTCAAATTTTCTTATCTTTAAATCAAAGAATGAAGCGTCAGTATTGTTAGAGCGATTGTTAAGCGAAAATGTTCTTATCCGTGATGTCAGTTCGTATCCGATGCTCAAGGGGTTCCTTCGCGTGAATGCGGGAACAGAATTTGAGAACAATGCGTTTCTTACAGGGCTGAAAAAATATTTGTAAAGCAAGACTTGCCAAGTATTTAAAAACATGGCAAGTCTAAAACATACAGGAGTTCAATGAAAATTTTAGTGTTTGTCAATCATGTTCCCGATACAGAAACAAAAGTAAAGGTCGCCGCAGATGGAAAATTGATCGATCCGGCAGGTGTAAATTTTATGCTCAATCCATACGACGAAATAGCAGTGGAAGAAGCATTAAAGACCAAACAGCAATTCACCGGCGAAGTTGTTGTATGCTCGCTTGGTGGAGAAACGAACAAAGAAACGCTTCGCAAAGCTTTAGCAATGGGTTGTGATAAAGCAGTGTTGCTAAAAGACGCAGTAATACGTGATTCATTTGCGGTTGCTTCCGGACTTGCTGATTACGCAAAAGAGTATGGTGCAGAGATCATTTTCTTTGGTAAACAATCCATTGATTATGATGATGCACAAGTTGGCGGACTTGTTGCGGAAATGCTTGGTATGCCTTCAATCTCTGTTGTAGTGAAACTCGAAATTAAAGATGGGAACGTTGTTGCAGAACGCGAAATTGAAGGAGGTCACGAAATTGTGCATTCAAAACTTCCAGCAGTCATTACAACGCAAAAAGGTTTGAATGAACCACGATACCCTTCGTTGAAAGGAATCATGGATGCGAAACGTAAACCGATAGAAGAGAAATCGATTGTTTCGGTTGCATCGCGCGTAGAAGTATCAGCATTACGTCAGCCTGCGGCAAAAGCGCCCGGAAAAATTGTCGGAACAGATGCGTCAGCTGCCGCTGAGCTTGTTCGCTTGCTTCACGAAGAAGCAAAAGTCATTTAACGAAGGAAATTGGAATTATGAAAATATTAGCATTTGCAGAACAACGAAACGGTCAATTTAAAAAAACAGCATTTGAAATTGTGAAAGCGGCAAAGACAATTGCAGATAAAATCAACGCTGAAGTCGTTGCTGTTGTCGTAGGAAACTCTATTGCATCAATCGCCGCTCGACTGGGTGGATATGGTGCTGCAAAAGTCATTGCAATTGAAGATGCTCGTCTTGAATTATATTCAACAACAGCGTATTCAAAAGTTGTTGCGGAAATTGCAAAACAAGAATCAGCAGAGATCATTCTTCTTCCTGCAAGCGAACTTGGGAAAGATATTGCTCCCCGAATTGCGGTAAAATTACAAGCCGGTTTGGCGGCAGGGTGTACGGCTCTTGTTGTTGAAAATGGAACGATCAAAGCTACTCGGCCCGTGTTTGCAGGAAAAGGACTGCTTGATGTAACCGTTACGACGGGAACAAAAATCTTTACACTGCGTCCGAATGTATTTACGGCTGGAGATTCAAACGGATCAGTTGCAGAAGTTGAAATTAGAAAAATCGAGTTGAACGAAACTGACTTTAGTGTTGTGGTTAAAGAAGTGAAAGCATCAGGTGGCAAAAAAGATGTCGCTGAAGCTGATATCATCGTCTCCGGCGGACGCGGATTAAAGGGTCCCGAACATTTTACAATGATCGAAGAACTTGCCGGATCACTCGGCGCAGCGGTTGGTGTTTCGCGTGCAGTTGTTGATGCAGGATGGAGACCGCACGATGAGCAGGTCGGTCAAACGGGGAAAACGGTTTCACCGTCGCTCTATGTAGCAGTTGCAATCTCCGGTGCTGTCCAACATTTGGCGGGGATGTCGTCATCAAAATACATTGTAGCGATCAACAAAGACAAAGATGCGCCGATCTTCTCCGTTGCTGATTATGGAATTGTGGGTGACGCTTTCGAGGTTGTTCCTGCAATTACGTCGGAAATCAAGAAAATGCAAAGTAAGTGATTTCTCGTATTGCGTGTTGATGGGAAAAATGATATACTCGGAAGAGAAGAACAAGGAGAATATTTGTGGAGAAAGTACAAGTTGATATACTCGGATTATCGACAAGTCCTTCGAGTGCCGGTGCGTATGCTCTGATCTTGAAAGAGACGAACGGAAAACGAAAATTGCCGATCATCATTGGTGCATTCGAGGCTCAATCCATCGCGCTCGAATTGGAAGGGATGAAACCGCCTCGTCCGCTGACGCATGATTTAATGCGCAATATCATTGATCTCTTTGCCATTTCGTTGAACGAAGTATGCATCAATGAATTGCGCGATGGTACTTTTTATGCCAAGTTGACGATTGAAGGATTGAGCGAAACGCAGGAAGTTGACTCTCGTCCGAGTGATGCAATTGCTCTGGCGGTTCGTTACGGTGCACCGATCTTTGTTGGTGAAGAAGTGTTGAATGAAGCAGGAATAATTTCTGAGGATGAAGATGAGACGGAAGAATCATTGACAAAAGAAGAATCCTCCCCGGTTAAAAAACCGGTGACAAAAATAGAACAGCTTCAGACTTCGTTGAAAGAAGCTATTGAAAAAGAAGATTATGAAAAAGCCGCTAAATTGCGGGATGATATCAGGAAGATGGGAATCAGTGAACAGTAGAAAAAAAAACCGCGAAAGCGGTTTTTTTATTAATATTACATGCAAAACCTTGCGACGGTTGATTATACTTTTCACAAAACCTTCGCAAGGTTTATTTTATCAGCGCGATCATTTCTTTTACTGCACGCTCGAGTCCGACAAATGTTGCGCGGGCGATGATCGAATGACCGATACTCATTTCATCGATCTGAGAAATTGCTGCGACACCGGACACATTCGAATAGTTCAACCCGTGACCGGCATTCACTTCTAGACCCATCTGTTTGCCGTATTGAGCAGCAGCTTTAATCTCTTTTAATAATCGTTGTAATTCTTCTTGAGTTGTTGCTTCTGCATATTCGCCGGTATGTAGTTCTATCATCTCTGCTCCAATTTCTTTTGATGCCTCGATCTGAGCCATTACGGGATCGATAAAAAGGCTGACAGGGATTTTTTTGTTGTGGAATAGTGTGATGACATTCTTTAATTTTTCTTTATGCGCAACAACATCAAGTCCACCTTCAGTTGTCAATTCAAGTCGATTTTCGGGAACAAGAGTGATAAGGTCGGGAACAATCTCTAATGCTATTGCGACAATCTCATCCGACGCTCCCATTTCAAGATCAAGTTTTGTTGTGACCGTTTCGCGTAATTTCCAAACATCACGGTCTTTAATGTGTCTTCGATCTTCGCGCAGATGAACAACAATTCCATCGGCACCTGCACGTTCGCAGATTTTTGCCGCTTCAACCGGATCAGGTTCGGTTCCGCCGCGGGCGTTTCGAAGCGTGGCGATATGGTCAATATTGAGGCAAAGTCTCATAGATTCTTCAAAAAATTACAAAATTTCATTGAGTATTCAAAGGATTAGATGGAACCGATTCGTAACTTTTTTGTTGATGAGTCGTAACAAATAAAGTAATTTTTCCCGGAGGCATTATGAAACGATTCGCTACTCTCTTTATTTCCACTCTCATATGTATTTCCTTCACGGCAGCGCAAAATGATGAAGATTCATCGTTCGATGATACTACAGACCGTTTTGAACGAACCGCCGATGATTTTGGTAATTTTGTCGAAAATCTGGTCGAAAAAATAGGATCACAAGTCGAACGAATGGCTGAAGAACGTTCGCAGCGAGTGGAAAGTGAAAATGACAACCACCAGGATAAAGAAAAAACAAAGATTCCAACAGATGCGATCACCTTCAACGGTGATACGGAGATTGCAGAACAAGACACCATACAAGGGGATCTTGTAGTGAAAAACGGAGCGTTAATCGTTCGCGGAATTGTACACGGCGATGTTCTTGTCGTGAACGGTGATATTGAATTGAAAAGCACTTCACATGTAAGCGGTAACGTACGGGCGATGAACGGATCAATTTCCAAAAATGAAGGTGCGTATGTTGAAGGTTATACAGAACAATCATCCAGCTCGGCATCCAAGAATTCTCGAAAGAAAAAAACATATCGAACCAAATATTCTTATTCTTTTAAACCATATTTCTGGAACAGAGAAAATACATTTGATGATAATTTTCTGTTCCGATACAACCGCGTAGAAGGATTTTTCTTTGGGTTTGGTGCTGAAAAGAAATTTTATTGGGATGGCAGTAAAGCAGTTTCCGGTTTTGGCTCATTCGGGTATGGCTTTGCATCCCATAAATGGCGTATGCAGTTAGGACTTGACCGTCAATTTGCCGGTTCCGGTTCATCCTTGTTTGAAATCGGAGCGGAAGTACACAGTCTGACCGACACAAAAGATGAGTGGATCATGAATCTTGGAGAGAACAATCTCGCTGCTCTGTTCTTCCGAGAAGATTTTCGTGATTATTACCAGCGTGAAGGATTCTCTGTTCATTCAGCGTGGTATACCAAAGAGGGTGATGCATCATCAATGATCGATATTCGATTCTTGAATGATCGGTATGCAACAATGAACAAGAATGCAGAATGGGGTGTGTTCGGAGGAAATGTTTTTCGCAGTAATCCAGCAGTGAATATTGGGATTATGAAGAGCATTTCATTCAGTGCCGGATTCAGCACCGTTGAAAAATATCGATATCGTTCAGAAGGATGGAATGCTTTTGCGCGAGCCGAATACGGAGGGAGAGAGGTTGGCGGTGATTTCGATTTTACACAAACGGTTGTTGATGTCCGCAGATTTCAACCATTGTGGGACGATAATCAGATCAACATAAGAGTCCGAGCAGGTGCGTTGGAAGGTGCACCCATTGTTCAAAAATTATTTGAACTTGGCGGAGCGAATACCATTCCTGCATTTGGGTTCAAAGAATTTGTCGGTAACAGAATGGTGCTGGCGAACCTTGAATATCAATTAAGCGGGGAAGTCATTGATGAAATATTTTTCTGGCCGAACAGTATCAATGTGATTGCGTTTGGCGATGCCGGTGCTGTCAGCACTGTAAAGACACGCTGGGCAGTCTATGAAGGATTCGACACGATCACATCAAATCAAATAAAATCCGATCTCGGATTTGCACTTGCATGGCATGACGGTGATGCGCGATTGGGATTTGCGTGGAGAACAGACAAAACTGCGCCGGTTTCAATCTTTTTCCGCCTTAACAGAGCATTCTAGCATTTACTTCACGAAATCAAAATAAAAAACCTCTGAGGTTCTCAGAGGTTTTTTATTTTCTCATCACATACTGAATTTTATTCGGATTCAGCTGCACGATCTTCACATCATCGGGACCGATAATGTTAGGACTAATCATTCCGCTTGTGTCAAGAAGGATGGATTTATAATCGATAAATGCCGAAAAATCTTTTTCCGAAAGGGGAGCGATATTATTCACACCGGAACGGACGATGATGGAGATCTTAGGGGGGATCAACACAATTTTTTTATTTCCAGGTATTTGAATGATTTCAACCGATATGTCAGGAATCGTTTTCTCCGCAATCGGTTGTACATCAAAGGATACGGATACGGTAGAATGTGAACGTGCGATCTCAAATGAAAGAGATTCTGCCAGCATAACATTCGTTTTGACTGGTGCGTTGATGTCATTCAACATAATATTGTTTGTTTCCCAATACAAAATATTATGTAATAATGAATTGGCGCCGGTAAGTATTATACTATCAGGACTTGTTTTTACTTTTCCAACCAAACCAAAACCATCACGAAACGAAGCATTCATTACCGGCAGTATTGGTACTGTCTTTGTCATTTTATTATCAAGCCGAACCAGCACCGTTTCGGGAAATGTTTCAAGGATGTGAAGTGCACTTGAAATATTGGCAAGCTCATTCAATTCTTTATATGTAAACAATGTATCTTTCTTTGCCAGCTGTTTAAAATCAATAATGTACCGAAGCGAGGGAGAAAAAATAGTGTTCAGTATCTGCCAACCTGTTCCTTGCACCGTGCATCGCACAGTTTTCGGCAACGGAATCGCAATCGCCTGATCGGCTCGCAGATGTTCGATCTTAACAGGAACATCAATTGATATTGTAAATTGATTTCCAAGATTGACGGATGCCCAGATAAGGAAAGCGAAAATCAGAGAAAAAAGTATGACCGGGAATTTGCGTTCTTTCATTGCCCTTTTCGGATTATAGTGTTGATGAAAATATAACGAGTGAAGAGAGGAGAATCAAATATAAAGATCAAAAATAAAATCATTTTCCTATTTATCGGATGTGAAACATTACGTTCACTCACTTCGAAAAGGGATCAAGCTTCTATTGAAGCATTATATTTTTCTCTATAACTGTGCGGTATTTTTGAAAAACACTCTTATTGAAATTATTCCAAAAATTTTGTATCTTTTTACAAGAGTTAGGGCTGCAGCTCAGTTCGGCAAAGCGACGGCGGGATTCCGTGTCGCCAGTGTGTGGTAATCAATTTGGGTCCAGCTCTCGAAATTTGTTTTGGTATTTTTGAAAACTAATTTTCTTGGGGCTGTAGCTCAGTTTGGGAGAGCGGTTCGTTCGCAACGAACAGGTCGTCGGTTCGATCCCGATCAGCTCCACAAAAAAATTGAAAAAGTGCGGAATTGTTGAATTGCAGAATTTATTATCGGATTAGCGTCAATTCCACAGTTCGATAGTTATCAAGTTCCAAAAATATTTGCCAAGCTCTGTACAACTTTACGGTGGACAATCCTGCCAGGTCCGGAAGGAAGCAACAGCCTCCATTGAAGAGTGTGATACAGCAAGCTTGGCATTTTTATTTTAAATTTGGACTGTTTAAAAACAACAACAGCGATATATATCGCTGTTGTTGGATAGAAGATTTTTTATATTTCGAAAAACTCTTAAAGAATAGAGTCAAATTCTTTTGCAAATGTCTCTTTTGACTGTGCTCCAATCATCTTCTTAACGATCTTTCCAGTTTTATCAATATAAAATGTTGTTGGATATCCTCGAAGACCGCCGAACGCTTCTTCAAGATCACCGTTATCAATCACGATTGGATAGGTAACATTTTTCTCTTTGGTAAACCCTGAGACAAGATCTAATGCATCATCATCACGATCTGCGGAAATACCAATGACCAGCGCGCCTTTAGCAGTATACTCTTTATTAAGTGCAACAAGATCCGGTATTTCGTGGACACATGGTCCGCACCATGTTGCCCAAAAATCAAAATATACCACTTTCCCTTTGAATGGTTCAAGCATTTTGGGTAGCATACTTTCTGAATCAACATTAGGAGTAAGCAAAACTTTGTAATTGCGTTTTTCTTTGTTCGAAGCAATTTTAGCCATCATTTTGCTATTTTCGCTTTTTATACTTGCTAAAATTACCGGATTTGAAATTTCTTTATTGAGCGCAATTAGTTGTTCATCAGTAAGAAAGGTGAATTTCTTTATTTTTTTAACTACCAAGTGTGCGCGAATTATTTCAGTCATTAACGGATTGTTACCATATACAGACTGAACTGAATTGAGTAAAGTTGTATTCCCAATTTCATCCATAAATGTTTTTATTTCGGTAGCATGAGCATTAAAAAACGGAAGAATTTTAGGTAATAAACGTTTGTAAGTTATTGTATCTCTTTTTGATTCAGGAATTGATGCAATGGTATCAATCAATGCTTTATCTTCTTTTGATAATTGCACATTCATTTTGCCTATTTCCTCAAACATAGTCCACTGAAAGTTTTTCATCGTGGACAAAGGAATAAAATAATTGTTTGAAAATATTTTACGAAATGTTGCTGCAAAACGGTAATCGAGAATTGCCAATGGATGTTGTTTAGTGGTTTCGACAAACGACACAGCTGAGATAGAATCAATATATGGTTTGTTAATTGCTGTTTTTATTTGCTTCATCAAATTAGGCGATTTTTTAGCCATTAAGTCTTTCACTTTTAACTCTATAAAATCCGAAAGTAAAGACGCTCGCTTCATGCCAATATTGACATTCAAAATAGCTAATGCTTTTGAACTCAGATTTCTTTCATTTTTATAACTTTCAAGCAATCTCAAATCGGCGTTATAATCGTCATTTGCAATGGTTGACAACGAATCAATGGTTAAAGTTGGAATAAGATTCCGTCTTCGTTCCAGCTCTTCACTTTTGCCAATAATCACATGTATTTCTTCGCTCAACTCGGCATTATCGCCCATAAAATGACAATTATGATTGCCATAAATAGAATCGTTTGCACCCCGTTTATCAAGAGTTAGTAATTGAAAAAGACGTTTACCCGGTTCCAACAAAATTCGTTCGTTACCAATACCACTAAAATAAAAAGTAAACATTGTTGGATAATTCAATACTACTTTTGATTCGAAATAGCCATTTTCGTCGATAAAAACCGGTTGCTGAAAATCCTCACCGTTAATAATATTTTCGTATTTAAACGAAAAATTTCGAGGCATATTGGGCGTAAATCCATGTATATAACCACAATAAATGGCTGTATCTGTGTGAAATATATTTTCGGCATAAGGCTGATTATCTGTTGGTTTATAATTAACGTTTTTGGTTTTGCTTAATGAACAAAGAATTTCTGTTTTTTTAGTTGATTCAACAATTTTCAACTGTTTGTTTTTCGAAAGATTAACCGATAATTTAACTGTTTCACCATTACGCTTTAATACTATATCAGTAGATTTAACCGTATTCTGAATTTTTTCGTACTGCCAAACTTGTGCATTATACACTGCATTATTCTCATAGAGAGCCAAGTGTAACAAATTGCTACCATCCGTTTTCAACCAAGCCCCTTCGAGCTCAACCGGTAATGGTGAAGTTCTTTGATGTTCGTTTATTTTAATGCCAAAAAACTGCCAGGGTTGTCCTTCGCTGGTAAAAGGTTCCGAAAAATCAATTTTCTCAGTTTTAGAATCAATCGGAGGAAAATTTGCTGAAAATATAACCGGATCGTTAGTTTTCAAATTCCAACGTACTCCTATAGGTGCCGGTAAGCCCTCTACTGAACGAATAAGCAGTTTCTCCACACTGCTATTCGACAAATGAATATACGATTTTTTTGCCAACATAGCGTTCTGAGGGTTGTTTACCTTAAAAGTCAAAATTGTAGCAGTATCCAATAACTCCAGTTTAATAAGCTGGATGTCATTCGTTTTTCGATATGTGTATTTTGGATTTTCGATAACACGAGCCTGAACAGCAAGTACAAAAAAGCATAGAAACAGAATTGTTAGTTTTTTCATTTTGAATTTAGTTTTAATTAATTGGTTATTATAGAATTA
>DMPG01000041.1:0-138 GCA_003456055.1 Bacteroidota bacterium
ACCGGAAATGGCAACTTACCGTGGTAATTGGTGGATTTTTACTTTAGCGTCGACAAAAGAAATTCATTTACGATTTTATTGAAGATCTTAGGACGTTCAAAGTATGTTGAATGGCCTGCCTTCGGAATTGATTCCCAA
>DMPG01000041.1:167-15345 GCA_003456055.1 Bacteroidota bacterium
TCAGACCGGAAAATATTTCGGATGGAAGTGTGCGTGATCTGTGGATCGCCATACGCATCGCATCTTTGAAGGGAGCGGGCGATAGTTCATGAATTTGTCGGAAGAGATAATAGAGAGAAGGTTGTTCTTCTGCCATGCGAGATCCTGCCCCGGGGATAATGCTGCGAGCACGAAGATTCGTTTTTTCCCTGTCGGCCCACTCTTTCCATTCTTCCATTCGTTCGATATCAATATTTTTGATCGCTTCATAGTTCAGTGTTCCTGTTGTTGAAGCCATGACCAATGCACGCACACGCGATTGATGATGCAGTGCATATTCCAAGCATGTCCACCCTCCGAACGATTGTGCCACCAGTGAAACGCTTTCCAATTGAAGATGGTCGATAAGCGCGGATAGATCGTCGGCAAAAACAGAGATTGCTGGAATCTCCTGAACGACAGCATTGGGCCAAAAACCGCGATGTGAAAAAGTGATGCAAGTGTACTGCTGGGAAAAATATGGGATCTGCTGCCACCAGGAAAGATAATTTCCGCCAAGACCGTGTGCAAAAACGAGTGCCGGGCCACTTCCTGTTACTTCATAAAATATCCCAGAATCCGAACACTGAAGATATCCTTTCATCGTTATTGTCCTTCTGAGACAATTAAACTTTTTTTTCTATCGTTTCGGTCTGTTACGAAAATGAATAACAGCAAACAGGCAGAAGTAAAAAGTCCTATGGCAATGAAATAGTACCAAATCTGATGAGCATCCTGATAATAGGCTGCCTTTTCAAGCACGGTCAATCCTGCGGGGAGTGTTTTCGGATCCGGACAATACCGTTCCAACAAATACCCCGAGATAATGAATCCTGCGATTGCGGCAAAAAAAGAATAAAGATAGCTGAAACCTAAATATGTCCCTTCTTCTCCTTTGGGCGCGAGCAACGAAAAATATTCAAGATATCGGGGTGAAATGAAACTTTCAGCAAAACCTTGAAGTGCGATTCCAACCACCAACGTGATCACAAGCGGATGTGCGGTGAAGAGCCCGAAGAACGATATTGAACTGCCGACTGCACCTTCCATTACTTGTCCCAAGGAAATGACGAATGCTGCGACAGGGACGAGCAGCATTCCGATGAAGATCGAAGTGGATGCTCTTCTCTTACTCATTAATTTTGTGATCAGAACAACAAAAAGTACCACGATCAATGGGTTGATATTGGCGATCCACTCCGGTTTCGCACTTTCACCAAGAAGACGGATAACATACTTCGGCATTGTTGCATATAATTGATACTGCGTCGTCCAGAATCCAGAAACAATCAGGATGAGCAGCATGATCCTGGGATTGGAGACAACTTTCCAAAGCGAACGAAATATTTCCGAAAATTTTTTTGTCTCCCGCACAGTCACATCCTGTTTAAAAGCGAAAAGAGCGAACAGTAATGCAGCAAACGACAATACCGCCGAGAAAAAATTGACAAATTCAAGACCATACCCGATACGGATGAACGGGACAAACGTTTTTCCACTGAAGGAACCGATATTGACGATCCAGTAAAACAATGCAAATCCTCTTGCACGGTTATCTTCCGTTGTCAGTTTCGTAATTGTTCCGGCGATGAGCGGTTTAATGAAAGAGCCGCCAATCGCAATCAGTGCAAGAGTGAAAAGAACGATCGTCTTGTGCTGAAAAAAACCCAGCAGTGTATAACCGATCGTCAGAAGAGTGAATGCTGCAACCAATCCATTTTTAAAACCAATTCTGTCGGACAATGCACCGGCAAATGGAGGGAGAAAAAAGAGCAGTGCAACAAATGCTCCTGCAACATATCCTGTTTCCTTGTCCGTGAATCCTACTTGGTCCGTAAGATAGAGCGTGATTGAGATATAGAAACCATAGAATGCCGCCCGTTCAAGCAGTTCCATGAAATTGGCTGTCCAAAACGCTTTTGGAAATTTCACGATATTTTGATCGCTTTGGTCTGTCATAGTATTGTTTTCATCAGCTTCCGGCGATTGATTCATCATCGTTTTTCAATGGTGCGGTCTTAAATCCTATCGCACCATAAAGCACTGGAAATAGAAAACCAATGTAATTAAAGACTGCCCATGGTGCATAGTCCCACGTAGAAACACCCAGCGTACCAGTCATATAGACACCCGCAATTGCCCACGGTACGACCGGTACGATTGAATGTGCCTCCTGCGTTGCACGCGCAAGGTTCTTCGCTGCAAGGTTTTTTGCTTTGAACGCCGGAGCAAAAAGTTCTCCGGGGATCAACACGCTGAGATATGCACTTCCTGTCACCAGAGCTGTCATCAATGCTGCAGCAACACCGGATGCAATAAGCAACGCAGTCGTTTTCGCATAGTGAAGAATTTTTTCGAGGAGTAGATCAAGCATTCCTGCTTTTTGAACAATGCCTGCAAATGCGAAAGCGCAGAACGCAAGCAGCGATATTTTCATCATTTCCTGCAACCCACCTCGTGAAAGCAGCAAATTCACTTCCGGCATATTCGTAGAAGCTTCATACCCCGAAACACAATATTCCATTCCTTTCACAAACGGCTTCCCCTGTAAATAGTATGCGAGAATAAGTGCTATTGCTGCTGAAAGAAGCATTCCCGGTATGGCTGGCTTCCTCATGAATGTTAAAACAAGAACAATAAGCGGCGGCAGAAGAAGAAGCCAATGATAGGTGAATGTCGAACGCAATGTATTTTGAATTAAAACAATCTTTTCGGTGCTCACGCTGTGGATCGCAAATTGTGAACCGGCGATCCAATAGATAATTAAGCCGATAACATATGCGGGAAGCGTTGTCCAAAGCAGGTGTTGAATGGTATCAATCACATTGCAGCGCACTGCAGCAGAGGCAAGATTGACCGAAGCCGCAAAGGGTGAAATTTTGTCACCCAAATATGCACCGGCGACAATAGCTCCGGCTGCCGGGGCAAGAGGGATTCCCATTCCCTGCGCAATACCAATGAACGCTATTCCAACAGTACCTGCTGTTCCATATGCAGTACCGGTCAGCAGGGATATTATTCCGCAGACTACACAAGCCGTTACCAAAAAAAGGGACGGAGAAACGATACCGAGTCCATAATCGATGAGCATTGGAATGGAGCCGCATGCGATCCATGATGCGATCATCACTCCAACGACGATAATGATCATCTGCGCGGGCATTGCTTTCGCGATGGAATCAATGATTCCGCTTTCAATATCCTTCCACGTGTATCCCAATCTGAGTGCCATTCCTCCTGCTATGATCGATGCACAGATCAAAAGAATCTCTACGGGATATTGAAGAACACCATATCCTCCTCCGAGCAAAACTGCCATTCCAATGATTGGAACAAACGCTTCCCAAAGTTCCGGTTTACGTTTTTGTTTTAAATCTTTTATTGAATTTTGGGCTGATTTCATTATTACACTCTGAATTGTTAGACCTGTGAACAATATTAATTTTGAACCGTGCAGCAGCGTGAAGCCGCTGCACGATTGTATGTCTTTATTTCAACAACATCATTTTTTTCACTTCGTTGCGTGTTGCAGATTGGAGAGAATAGAAATACATTCCGCTCGGCAGATTCTTGGCATCGAATGTCAATGAATATATCTGGTGTGCCGTTGCCTCGCCATTGAATAATGTCGCAACATGCTGACCGAGCATGTTATAGACCGACACGGTTGCATGTTCAGAGTTTTTCAATACAAAAGTAATATTTGTTGTTGGATTAAATGGATTCGGAAAATTCTGACCGAGCTTGTAATCTTCTGCTGTTAATGCAACAACTGCCTCGACGGTATTGCTGTAGGTGAATTTTCCGTCCCTATCAATCTGCTGTAAGCGATATTGATATTTCCCCGCTGATGAAATGTCGGTGAATGAATAATCTTTCGGAGCGTTTGTTGTGCCGTTTCCTTCTACAAATCCGATACCATTCCAGACACCACCAATATTTTTCTCAACGGCAAACCCGGCATTATTTACTTCTGTCGCTGTTGACCAATGTAATTCCACCTTACCGGATCTTGCTAATGCCGTAAATGAAACAAGTTCGACCGGAACGGTAACATCGGCCCAGGTTGTCGCAATCCTCAATTCGTCTATCTCAATAAATGGTGTACCTGTTGTTGAGTTTTGTCTGATATTAAATCTGCTTAAGCCAGTTAAATCAGTTAATGTATTTGTGGCCGTCAGCGTTGGCGCCGGTTCTGTTCCGCCAAAGGTTGAAACGTCTGGATTGATCCACATGTTAACGACATCATTTGTATCGCCGGGAACAATTTCATATGAAACGACAATTAGATATGTGGTATTTAACGATTTCGCACTTGACCATGATACAGTTGTACCTACTCGAGCACCTAATCCGATGTCAAATTCAGTTCCATCAAGCCTTGTATATTGTAAACAACCACCTGTAATACTTGAGGGAGATTGATAGATCACTGAATAATATCCTCCGGTAGCATTGAGTGATCCTAGGCTTGTTACGTTTAATAAGTAGGAACAATATATTTTACCAGAATTCGTTTGAGTAAATGTCATTGTTGGATCTAAACCAGCTCCATCGAATTTAATTCTGTTTCCAAATGAAGGTGTATAACCCGTGTAACTAAGATTTCCGGCTGTTACAATTACTTCGTCACCAGTGTTGAGATTCACCCAACCTGCTTGTCCACCAAGATTCGTCGCATCGGTGTAATTAAACGGCTCATAATACGGCAGCGTTACTTGAGCCCATATCGCCGTACTCAACAAGGCAGACAGCGGGACGAGCAGTGCAATTCTTAGCATTTTTTTCATAACATCCTCCATTTGGTTGAACTGAAACAGTTAATTAATACTGCTTTTGTTATCTATATTACTACTCTACGATTCTATAGATGGGATACTCGCTGTTCAGCATCCGCAGCGAGGATAATTTTTCCCTCTGCGCCAGTCCCCACATCGACGACGGTTCAAGTGCAATCACAAGGAATGTTGATGCCGGTTGGGAAAGTGATACAAGATAGTCGCCGGACTGAGCGGTGACCGACCCGTTTGTAACTTGAGTTGAGATTTTGATAAATGGTTTATTTTCCATCCACACAGGAGCAATATCGGTGATCGTATATTTCTCAACCNNTGCACATACGAGGTTTTTATTCTTTCCATTTGAACGCCATGACGCTGCAAAATTTCTATGATCGAAGATTGCGATTGAGGAATGAGATACGCCTTTGGTCTTGTGACGGATAAAAGCGATTTTACTTCCGGTGCATATTTCATAGACACTACTGTATCAAAACCAGTTGATATAGATCTCATCGGTAACGATATATTTTCTCCGGTATATTGATAGTCCATCTTCACAATAACCGGTTCCGCGTTTGAAAGTATTTTTTTTCGTTCGTACACAATCAACGATTGAATTTCACCGGCATACTTGTCGACAAAACGGAGAAATGCATCAATGGCAGCAGCTTGACTTTCGGTGCGACGTTTAATCTCGTCATTGAAACTGCGTCCATTCTTTCCTTCAAGGATAAAGGAAAATGTATTCAGAATTGCAAAGCTTTGACGACCGTCATCAATGCTGGTTGTGCTTGGCCGGACAGTATCGCTTGGTTCTTCCATCTTCAAATAATTGGCGAATCGGAGATTCTGTTTTGTCAACTCGGCGTCAAGAAAAGGAAAAAGGTGTTTCAATCCATATTCCCGGATGGAAAGTGGAATATTTGAATTTGTCGGAGCACCAAATTGTTCGTCAACTGCACGAACATATCCGGCGGCAAGAAATTCTTTTCGGTAGGCGGAAAATTCATGAACATCCAGAATGACTTCGGGTTGAATGCGGGCAAACGCTGCGTGTATCGCCCGTGTTTCGGGTTGCGAAAGCAATAGGTGGTCACGATTCAAGTCTTCTTTATTGGCATTGGCTCGCTTCCCCGTTTCATTGCCGTCAGGATTTGCGGATGGAATGAGATACAGATCTATATTCGGATACAGAATATTTTTTTCATCTGATGCGATCCGTTTCAACAATTCCAATGCTGCTTCTTTTCCGGATGGTTCACTACCGTGCTGCTGACAGAAAAGTAGAACTTTAATTTTTCCGTTACTTCCGTTTGGCTGCACATGGATGAGAAGGATCGGCCTTCCCTGAACTGACCGGCCGATCGTATCCAAAATAATTCTTTTCGTCAATGATGCCAGTTCCTTCGTATACAAAATCAGTTCGTCATGAGAACTGACCCTTTTAAACTGGTTGCGTTCTAAAGGAGTCGGCGGAATTCCGGCAAGTGAAGGAAATGAAAACAGAAAGAGCGAAACTACGATGGAGAAAATGTTTTTTTTCATTTGTTTAGGTTTTAGTTTTTCTTGGCAATCTGGCGGACAATATTGAAACCGATCTGTGCTGCTGCTATCAGGTCTTCCACTGCGATATATTCTTGATATGAATGAGCGTTTTTAAAACCAATGCCGAGATTCAGCATTGGAATCCCGTTCTTATTCAACACATTGGCATCGCTCCCACCGGCATATTTCAATGGAGTTGGTTCAAGACCGGCTTCGCGAATTGCCGTTGAGGCAATTCGAATCATAGGATTGTCATCCGTAAACTGATATCCACCGTATTTTTCAGTAAAGGTAAGGTCAATACTTCCGCCTAATTCTGCTGCTTCCGTGTGAAATGCTTTTTTAATAAAATCTATTTGATATTGCAATTTTTCTTCATTCGCATTCCGGGTTTCGCCGGTGATCTCAACAAGATCAGGTACGACATTGATCGATGTTCCGCCGTGGATCGTGCCGATATTCATCATCCCGGTATGATCCCAGCGCCCTAATCTGAGTGCGGCAATTGCCTTGCTGGCAATTTCAATGGCATGGATCCCTTTTTCCGGTGAAACCGCCGCATGTGCAGATCGTCCCTTCACAGTCGCTTTAAACGAAACTGCCGCCGGAGCTTCTACGATATAATTACCCGGTGATGCCTGACAATCGAAGACAAAACCGAACGGGGCGGAGAAATCAGATCTCTTCACAAATTTTGCGCCGTGCATGCCGGCTTCTTCACAGACTGTGCATAATACTTCGATGGGACCATGAGGAATTTTTTCATCATGAAGTGTTTGAAGAATTTCGAGGATAATAGCAAGACCGGACCGGTCATCTCCGCCGAGGATGGTTGTTCCGTCTGTAGCAATTGTCCCATTTTGCAGAACGTGCTTAAGACCTTTTGTTGATTGTACCGTGTCCGTATGGGCACAAAGAAGAACAGGTTGTACGTCAACGGTGCCTTCCAATCGTGCGTGGATGTTTCCGGTATTGCCACCAAACGTCGAACCTGCTTCATCTATGCGTGATTCCAATCCAAGCACGGTAAATCTACGAACCATTTCTTTTGCCACATCTGATTCTTTTCCATGGATCCCGTCGATTAGACCAAGCGTCAAAAAATTCTGCACAAGTCGAAACGTATTAATCATAAATTTTCTCTTCCAATTTAAACAAGCATTACAACTATTTAACAAGAAGCAATTTTATCGTTGAACTAAAGTTATCTTTCTTGAGAACGCAAAAATATATTCCGTCCGATAATGAAGAACCGTTGAATCGTTCCCGATATTCACCTGGAATTAGGTATTCATTAACTATTGTTTGAATCTCTTGTCCAAGAATATTATAAATGTTCACCGATACGTGGGATGCCCGCTCAACGGAAAATATAATTTCGGTCGAAGGATTGAATGGATTTGGATAGCATTGAAATGTTGGTCTCAAAGGAATCACATTTGTAGACCGAGACACTCCGGTCAACGAACTTAGATATTGTCCGGCCGCAATCGCCATTTTTTGGTATTCATGACCCGATCCGACCACGTCGATCATTTTCCATTTAAGGTTGGGACTCAAGTCTTTTCCTTTTTGAAAAAAATATCCTGCCCGTTGATAACGATTCCTACCTTGTGCGTCTGAAAGCGGGTCAGTATTGAGATTTGAATCTCGTATCGTATCCGCAGTACCGCGCATAATGACCATATCGCGGGAGGCAAAATCAAGAAGATGTTTAGAAGTGATCGAAAGCAGTGTATGCTTCGTTCCCCATGGATAAACAATCATACTGTCCGGAGCCGTGTACCAGCCGGAATTTGCCGGTATTGCCCTGCGAATGAGAGAATCATATCCAAAAAGGATCATCCTGTGGACGAATTGTCCACCGGCCGAATGTCCCCAAAGAGTATAGGATGAGTCTTTAATACCTAATCCACGGCACATCGTTCGTTCAATATCCGAGACGAAAGTGAATGACCATTTTTCTTTGGGATTGAGCGAACCGGCACCGTCATTTCCAGTGAACATATTTCCTAATGCATAAGCATCGCTTGGCCAGTCGATGGAATTAAATTCAGGCGCAAGAACAACCCAATTGTTTGCAGTGGCAAAATCAGTCCATGATAGACCATAATTGTACCCATTACGATCAACTCCATGCATCGCAACGACGACCGGACTATTAACGGAGAAACCTCCGGGAAGAAAAATGTGAACGGGTATCGGTTTAGTGGGAAATATCGGACTTCGATAGAGATATTTCTGCATCGAGCCTTTGCTGAAGACTTGCAGTTCGAGCGAATCGTTATCTGCTTCAGACAATGCAAATATCTTGTAATATGTATATTTGGAAGCATATTTTATCAAAAGAACTTTTACTGAGTCACCCGTGCCGGTAAGTGTATCTCCAACAACGGCATACACTCCGTTTGTTTCGTCGATCGTATACGTGAATATTTTCCAATTTACAGGTTTTCCTGCATACGAAGAGTTGACTTTTACATAGGCGATTCTCACCGTTTGAAGAGGCGAAATCTTTTCGATGATGTTTGCAGCCGAAAGAGTTGAGGCAATAAAAAGAATAAAGCCGATTATTTTCCCCAACGTATTTTTATCAATCGATGTTTGGATGGTCACAATTGTATTCCGATCGAGACGACATGAACTGCAGAAAAAATTCCGAATGATGCGTATGCATAATCAAATGTAAATGAAGTTGATCCTGCACTCAGATCCACACCGGCTCCGAATGTTAATCCTTCTTCGTCTGTATTAAAGACATATCCGCCGCGAAGGAAGAGTGTTTTCGCAAATCCATATTCCGTGCCGATGCTGAAATGTTCGGGATTGTCAATCAGATGCACACCATCAACAGCAATAAGAAGAGAAGACATGTCCGACGTAAGTATCCCATTCTGTGCAATTAGAGGGAGCGACATTGATACCCTGTAACTTGCCGGCAGTGAATACGACTGCGTAGCCATATTTGCTTCAACAACAGGATTAGTTTCACTATTTAGATCGAGGTCAACCGTCTTAATCAAGTCGCTTCCACTCATCTTCAGTGCAGGTCCGAAATTCTGGAATGCAAGTCCAAGCTTCATGCCATAAAATCCTGTTTTCAGTAAAATCCCAAGATCAACTGCAACTGTTTGGGCGCTTGTATTGGCAATTCTCTGATTGATATATTTGGCCGACACACCGACACTCACCTGCTCCATAATTGCGCGTGCATATGACAATGAAAGTGCTATATCCGCAGTCGAATAATACGTACCGGTCCCTTTTGGAGATTCAATCGTAGTCATTTCGATATCGCCTGATCCAAGCTGGTTCACCGAAAAACCAATCGTTCCGCTCTCATCCATCGGCAGAACAACACCGAGGAAATTGTGACTGATATCGGCTATCCATGAATTGTGCGTCGCTCCGATTTCGAATCGATCAAGAGTGATTGCTCCGGCCGGATTCCAATAGAGCGTGCTGATATCATCCGAAATAGATGTGAATGTGCCTGCCATTGAAACCGCTTTTGCTCCAACAGGAATTTTGAGGAATTGCCCTGCAGCTGTCCCCGCTTTAGAAAAATCCTGACCAACAGCCGTACCGGCAACCGCAATAATAACTATAAATAGGAAAAAGCTTTTCATGGTATACATTATTTCTCCAATCACTTGATGATTGAAAATTTGCCAATCGTTTTATCACCTGCCGGGATCTCAACAGCATAGATATAGAGTCCATAAGCGACTTCTACACCCGATTCATTTGTTAGGTTCCAATCTTCGTCCCCTGTCCCGTTATTATGATCCAGCCGTTTAATTAATTCTCCCCGTACTGAATAAATGGTGATCGAGCATTCCGGAGGAAGAAACATGAATCGAAGCCGGCGGGTATTAGACACCTGCTCCCATTTTGAATTGACAATGTAGGGATTCGGCACAACCCGTACACCCGAGAGACTGTTCGCCAGGGTCTGCCGATCGCGCATAATCTGCGAAGCTGTGATCAGTACTCGGAACGTATCATTCGCTGTTAGTTGACTATACGATTCCACAGTGAATGATTCGCCCGTAATAGGAAGCCGTGACCCAGACGAAGATGCGACATTGATCGAAACTGTATAATACCAATAGAGAAGATTGAACGTTCCAATTGTATCTGCCCGGATAGCATACGGCGAATTAACAACACGTATCTCATCACCGAGATCGTATGTATTGTTAGCATTTTTGTCGATGAGCACGCAGCCAACTTGATACGCTTTTTCTTTAATGGTCGTGTTCCATATTTCAAATGGAACGGTATATTTCTTAATCATCGGCTGCCCTTGTCCGGTCAACCCCGCAGCAAATGAACCGGTCGATGTAAACCGGAATTCATATTTGCAACCCCGTGCCTGCGTATTTGCCGATGCATTTCTGACGACATCTTTCACATACCATTTTCCATCCGGCTGCAAATTTAGACTATCATAAACGTTGTTACCTTTGTGATCCTTCAACGATTTTACCGTTCCCGTTTGCGCATCACCATCTACACGGATTTTAATCCCTTCTGACACAACCATTGCATCAGAAGACAATGCGGCTTTTGTGAGCATGGTGTTTGTTCGTTGATTGGTCACAAAGAAACTATCCGCCGGAGATTTATTGAATGTCAGCAGATAGGGATCGCCGGTCAGTGATGAAGGTTCAACGATCGAGACAGCAAATTTTCCGTTCCCAACTTCCGACAATTGCTGCACTGAGGCACTTCCGTTCACAAACCCGATAGGATTCGATCGAGGAGTGACATCCACAAGATTGTCATCAGCAGCTGTCGTTCCGCGCGCAGATTCAAGTGATTCCAAATTGCTGGTCACGGAGCCGGAATCGTATGATGTAATAGTGTAAGAATAGTTCACTCCATTATTCACTGTTGAGTCTATAAAAAGATGGACCAAACCGGTATTATCCCCTAAATTATTTGCCTGATTCATGGGATCGGGACCTTGAATCAGATCTTTTTTATCAAACTGAGCAATAGGAACATATCCAAGAAGTTTCCCTTTTGAATCGGTGATCTTCTCTCCCCATGATGATCCTTGATCCCGGCTGCGGTAAATTTTGTATCCCTGGAAGTCCACAACTTTGGCGATCGGATCAATTGCTTTTTCCGGAGTATCATCCCAATAGAGCGTTACTTTTTTATCTCCGGCCACCGCATGAAGTTTAGGTGACGGCGGTGCTGCCGGTCCGAGGAAATTATTCAAGAACATTTTTTGTGCCATTTGAAAATTTTTCTTCAGTTCTGCAAGATCTTTTTCTGTGGAGAATACAACTGTTGCTTTCATTGTTTCACCCGGCTGCATCGTAAAAGGACCGGTCGTAACGAACATTGTCCAATTATTCGGACCGGGACTTTTCCCTGACGCGGTAAGACTGAAATCATCAAAATGCGTATTGGTCCCATGGAAATAATCGGCTTTAGTAGCCAAAAGATTTTTACTGTTCGGGTCACTGATGATCACAGGCCACATCTGTGCATCGGTTCCCGGTGTCACGCTTCCCGATAGATCACGGAAGAAATGCGCATCGGTCACTCCAAGATCGAACGGCGTGCGCAATACCATCATACCCATGTATCCTTCTTCGATATTGCCGGGACTTGAACCGTTATAATCAAATTGATAATACGCGTTATCGAATCCTTTAGGATTCACTCCGGAATTATATGATCCCCAAGTTTCTTCCAACACATCGCCAAATTGGAAGTCGATATAGTACCCGAACCAGCAGCTGTCGAGTACTTTGGAACTATTATTTGTGATTGTGATATCGTAGAATTGAATATCCTCGGCAAATCGCCTTCCATACGAATACGCTTGGTCTTCCATTGTGAGGCCTATTGTGACAGATGGCAGCTGAGGACTCCGATCATTCATGATCGCATATATTTCTCTGTCTGCGGCAAATTCTCCGGGAACTTCCTTACCAAAATTCGGCGAGAGCGGGTCAACATCCATACGGAATTTCCCCGGCCAGAAACGCCATACATTTTTTGCCGCATCAAAATATGCCCCTTTGGCGAGAACTGTTTTTTTATCCGCATCCGATAATGAAGTCAGCGGGCCTAATGGTGATGTATGCCATACTTTTAGTGAATCAAAATATCCCTTGGGCCAGGTGGTCGGAATATCACTATGAGCAAGACGGGGAGCACCATCGGGGGCGAGCAAATCTTCCGGTTGATCGTCGGCATGGAACTGACCTCGCGCACCGACGGGAGCAATCCAATCTTCGTTTCGATACATTGTATAGGTATCAAGAACATTTCCTTTGTATGCAAACATTATTGAAGCATCATCAATCGCGTTCACATCTCCAAGGTTCGGATTGGCAACCCCTTTGCTTTTCGGCCACCGGAAGTTATATATGAGATTCTGGTAGTAGGAATCAGTAATCATTCCCTGGTTTCCAAGAATATTGATCAATTCTCCTTTATCCAGAACACCGAACGCATCATCAACAGAAGTATTCGGTTTCATGAATGTTCTTTTTTCAGCAGGATCATCGTTGGCAATCCTCTGTGCGGCAACGTCTCCGACAGTGAAACCAAGAAGACCAAGAACCAATAATATTTTTTTCATAGAAATTACTACGATGGTGTATTTAATATTTAGAAATCCAACCGGATACCGGCCTGGATCGACCGACGGATATCGACATTACTTGGAACCCTCATACGGTCCCGTGTTCTGCTGTACGAAGGACCCGCATCAAGCGGATCGCCGGAGGTTGCCCACACATTCAAGGCATTGATCTCATCGAACAGATTGTTGACGATTCCAAAGAGTGTCAATTTAAAATCGGTGAAACGAATCGTCCTTGATAATCTCAGATCGACCCGTTGATCGGAAGACATTCGGCCGGAGTTTTTTTCGATCAACAATGTATTGCTTTCGTCCGGTGCCTGGGGAGTGTACGGCAAACCGGTGGATGCACGCACGACGACATTCAATGAAAAATTCTCAAGGGGATACAAGTCAAATACTGAAGGACCAAACTCTTTTGGGAATTCAAGTCCAAAGGTGCCGTAAAAGACATGTTCGCGATCGAATGCAAGCAAAAAAACCCGTTTTGGACGGAGCAATGCCGATGCTCTTCGGTAGTCATTATATCCTTCGCGCGGATCTGATTCATTTCCTTTTGCCACTGAATACGTATATTTAAGGTCGGCAAACCAATAATCACTCTGTCGTTTGCTCAGGCCAATCTCGAATCCTTGTACTCCTCCATAATTGGAATTATCAAACACGGTATATTCATAAGGGAAGACGGTGAGGTATGTGCTTCCCGTCAGATTGGTGATATCTTTGGAGTAGGCGCTAAGTTCAATGATATAGTCCGTTGTAACATTATGCTTCACACCAAATTCAAACGCCACTGTCTTTTGCGGTAATATTCCGGGGTTCCCGACAATCGCACCGTCAAGTGTTGGATCACGCAAGGTATACATATCGACATAATCCGGAAGCTGAAAGAAGTGTCCATAGGAACTATAAAAGACTGTTCGTTCACTCATCGGAAATGCTATGCCTAAACGCGGGCTGATCTGTTGCTTTGTCGGTGTGTTCACCTCACCAACCGGTACCCATATCTTTTGATCGTTGACATATCCTGCCGGAACCCGCACTGACGCCCAGCGTGAATCGTCAACATCCGCATAATCGAACCGCACGCCGGCATTGATGATACAAATATCGAACTCAATATTATCTTGGATGAAGGCGGAAACTTCCAGAGGATTTTTTACATATTTTTCATATGCATGAAATCCGCTCGGATACGGTTGCTGAAAACTCAAGCGATCAATGGCATACTGTCTAAGTTCAAATCCGGTCTTCAAGAGATTATGCTGACCAATCTGGGAATTAAAATCACCTTTGAGAATGATCGTCTCAACTTCATTTCGGATATAGATGCCATTGTCGGTACCGGTCCAAAACGGAGGCGTGTTGCTGTTTTTAACACGATAGTTTGATGCGAGCAGAACTCCATCGGAAGAGAACGTGGCATATTTCCCTGGTTGATACCGGTTAAAATATCTTCGTTGGTATGATGCGGACGCTTCGTAGAATGTACCGGGAGTAAGAATATGACTGATCTTAAGATTATCCCTCCAGGAAAAATCTTTCCTCACTTCATACCCTTCAGGAAGATATTTCCATTGATGTGCATATGGTTTATAAATTCGATAAAATCTTTGAGAGCTTAAATTCAATTTTACCGAACCCCACCCGTACGTAAGCTTGCCGTTTACTTCCCTCTCTTTGTTATATCCCCACGGAAGCTGATCGAGCGTGTTGAGGTACCTGCCGGTAACGAAAAATTTCAACTCAGGAAAAAAAGGAACTGGTCCGTTAAGCATAGTCGAAACCTGTCCCAACATATTGATGTCGGGTCCTAATTCAGGTGTCCCATTTAACGATTGTTCTTTGTATGCAGAGGGATAATTATTAACAAGGTTATTTCCGCGATTATCAACACGCTGCACCAACGCGCCGTTTGGATCCGACTCCCCATTCATCGAGAGCCAATGCATCGGCTTTGTGATATGGTGATTCATTCAATTGATCACTTGAATATTCGATTCTTCCGCTATATTTATCCCCGCCTTCTTTCGTCACAATATTCACAACACCGGATAACGCTTGTCCGTACTCCGCATTGAAACCGCCGGTTAGCACCTGCAATTCTTCAATAGCATATTTATCGATCTGACCATTAAAACTCCCGGAAAGAGGATCTCGAACGGGAAGGCCATCGATTAAATAAGCAACCTCACCGCCGCGGCCGCCGCGCGCATGTAAT
>DMPG01000162.1:0-149 GCA_003456055.1 Bacteroidota bacterium
ATATGCCCTTGAAGACCAAAAACAAAAACAGTGTCCTTAAGATTAGCACCCAGCGTATTCAATAATTTTTTGCCGATAACACAACCGTATAATCCGTCGCTAATTTCGTCGAAATTAATACTCCCTTGAACAAGATATTTTTTTACCCC
>DMPG01000162.1:206-2535 GCA_003456055.1 Bacteroidota bacterium
TGGTATCTCTTTCTTAAGTTTCGTTTCAATGTTTTGATAATACCGGATCGGTTGATTTGTAAATGTTGTCACTTGAATGTGTGTAGCAAAACCGATCACTTTTTCTTTTAATTCTCTTTCAAATCCACCAAGGATCGTTAATGCAATAATGAGCGATGCTACACCCAGCATAACACCGGTAATGGCAATAACTGTGACAAAAGAGATAAAGCTCTGTGATCGAGATGATTTTTGGAATCGTAAAAATCGCATTGCTGTAAATGAAATGAAGTTCATTTTATGAAACGTTGTGATTGCTGGACTGCATCAAATATGACTTAATAAATTTATCCAATTCACCATCCATGACTCCCTGTGTGTCACTGGTTTCTTCATCGGTGCGATGATCTTTCACCATATTATAAGGATGAAATACATATGAGCGTATCTGACTTCCCCATTCGATTTTCTTCTTCGTTCCTTCAATCACTGCCAGTCGGGCTTCTTCTTCTTCTTTCCTGATTTGATATAAACGTGATTTCAGCATTTTCATTGCTCGCTCACGGTTCTGAAATTGCGATCGTTCTTCCTGACAGGCAACCACCACACCGCTAGGAATATGACGAAGCCTGACTGCCGTTTCAACTTTGTTCACATTTTGTCCCCCTTTACCACCGGCACGGTACGTATCCATTTCAACATCGGCAGGATTAACTTCGATAGCAACATCATCGTCAATTTCTGGATAGACAAATACAGAAGCAAATGACGTATGCCGGCGTTTGTTCGCATCAAAGGGAGAAATTCTCACTAAGCGATGAACTCCAATTTCCGCTTTTAAATATCCATATGCATAATCGCCAACGACCTCGATCGTTGCACTTTTTATTCCAGCTCCATCACCATCTTGTCGATCAGCAAGTGATAGTTTAAATCCTTTTTTCTCACACCACCGTGTATACATTCGCAACAACATCTCTGCCCAATCCTGAGATTCTGTTCCACCGGCACCGGAATGCACTGTTAAAATTGCTGTGCGCTTGTCATCGTCTCCGCTGAGCATGTTCCGAAATTCAATCTCTGCAAACGCGTTCTTAACCTTAAAGAATTCGCTGTCGATATCGTTTTGTAACGATTCATCCTGTGATTCTTCGGATAGTTCAATCAACGTTTGTGCATCATCAAGCATTCGTTTTACGGAAATCCATGAATCTACCCATGATTTACGGGAGTTGATCTCGTGCATCACTTTTTGAGCGGCGATATTATCAGTCCAGAAATTTGGTTCTGTCGTTTTTTGCTGAAGGGCATCTATTTCGCTTTGTTTGACATCGATGTCAAAGATACCCCCGAAGTTGGGTGTGACGGTCCTGCAGTTTTTGTAACTCAGCTTTTGATGATTCAAANNTTGTAACTCTGTTTTAGATGATTCAAACATTATAATGATTCCTCAATATCAATTTCCATTCTCAACATCACACTGCTCAATACTTTTCCTTGAGCATCATTCTTTAATGATTTTGTTCCGCCTCCACCAAGTGATTGATGGAGTAAAAAATTTAACGCGTCAATATTTGCAAGTTCAAACCGTTCAACCTTGCCCAAACAAATTCCTTCAAAATGTTTCTTGACTCTGTCCACTGTTAGATACTTTAGCAACAAAGGATAATATTCAGGTTTTCGGGCAATAACACCAACGTTTCCTGTATCACCTTTATCACCGGAGCGAGCGTGTGCAATTTGGATGAGTTGAATTTTCAAAGTGAAACCACCTTAACTTNNAATCACTTCACTTGGCTTCGGTCTTCCTGCCGCAAATCCTGTAACAGATGGCGGACCAGTCAGAATAAGCGGTGCAATTTCCCGACTGAATCGCTCGATTGCATTCTTATCTTTCGCGCGAACACCTACACGCAAGACAACTTCATTCAACTTTTCAGGATGCTGTGCAAGTGGACCAAACGAAGAATCATATCCTAAAAATTCAGTTCGTATTTCGTCAAATTGCACATCAAGTTTCTTCAACCGGGCACGAAGAATTTCATCCGCTTTTTTTGCTTTATCCAATGCATCCGGCCAGGCATACGTTAAGGTAGAAAATGCCGTATACCCGTCTAAATATGCCATGGAAACTTTATAGAAATCTGTCGCTGACGTTCCTTCAATACCATACACTTCAACACAATTATTACCTTTATCCCTCAAATGAATAGAAGTAAAGTCTGCAATACAATCCGGTGTAATGTAATTTTTAGGATTCCCAATCTCATATAATAATTGTTCTTTTACTGTTGCACTCGATACGAGGCCGCCGGTGTTCTCATGTTTTGTGATAACAAATTTTCCATCG
>DMPG01000106.1:0-234 GCA_003456055.1 Bacteroidota bacterium
CGTCGTTTCCACCGGCAACAGTCTATAAAAATCAGCAGACCGTTGAAGATTATTTCATTGAAACAACCGAGGGAAAGCTAAACAAGGAAATTGCATTAGAAGAAATGGTGATGTTGTTTCTTTCCAACTTTAATCCGGCTTGTTCCGAGTTTAAAGAATTATTCGATGATTCGTCTCTTGCAAACGAGACAATTTATAGTGCAATTATTTCTTCATTAGAGAAATTCTTTGCGA